>JAOAGT010000007.1:0-52615 GCA_026415615.1 Thermoleophilia bacterium
GTGTAGTGCTCTAACCAACTGAGCTACGGGACTAGGTTTAAGCAGCAAGCATGTAGCTTTATTGGAAAAATGCAGTTTAGAAACAGTGGTAAAGATACTGTTTGCTGCTTGCTGCCAACGAAGCTCCCGACAGGACAGGCAGGTTCGAATGGCGAATAAGAACACCCAAGATTTAAAATGAAGAGGAAGGAAATAACAAGCGGGAGTGAAACCACTCTAGAAAGGAGGTGTTCCAGCCGCACCTTCCGGTACGGCTACCTTGTTACGACTTCACCCCAATCACCGAGCCCACCTTCGACGGCTCCCTCCCTTGCGGGTTAGGCCACCGGCTTCGGGTGTTCCCGGCTTTCGTGGTGTGACGGGCGGTGTGTACAAGGCCCGGGAACGTATTCACCGGAACATTGCTGATTTCCGATTACTAGCGATTCCAGCTTCATGAAGTCGAATTGCAGACTTCAATCCGAACTGAGACCGGCTTTAAGGGATTCGCTCCACCTCGCGGTATCGCAGCCCGTTGTACCGGCCATTGTAGCACGTGTGTAGCCCTGGACATAAAGGGCATGATGACTTGACGTCATCCCCACCTTCCTCCGGTTTGTCACCGGCAGTCTCCGATGAGTGCCCAACTTAATGATGGCAACATCAGGACAGGGGTTGCGCTCGTTGCGGGACTTAACCCAACATCTCACGACACGAGCTGACGACAGCCATGCACCACCTGTGTACGCTCCCCGAGGGGTCGGTCACCTTTCGGATCCCTACCACGTACATGTCAAGCCCAGGTAAGGTTCTTCGCGTTGCGTCGAATTAAACCACATGCTCCACTGCTTGTGCGGGCCCCCGTCAATTCCTTTGAGTTTTAACCTTGCGGCCGTAGTCCCCAGGCGGGACACTTAATGCGTTAGCTACGGCACCGGGGGAGTCGACACCCCCGACACCTAGTGTCCATCGTTTAGGGCTAGGACTACCAGGGTATCTAATCCTGTTCGCTCCCCTAGCTTTCGCGCCTCAGCGTCAGTACTGTTCCAGAGAGCCGCCTTCGCTACCGGTGTTCCTCCTGATATCTACGCATTTCACCGCTACACCAGGAATTCCACTCTCCTCTCCCAGACTCTAGCGAGCCGGTTTCCGATGCAGGCCCGGGGTTGAGCCCCGGGTTTTCACATCGGACCTGGCAAGCCGCCTACGCGCTCTTTACGCCCAGTGATTCCGGACAACGCTAGCCACCTACGTATTACCGCGGCTGCTGGCACGTAGTTGGCCGTGGCTTCCTCCTCCCTTACCGTCATTTATTCGTCAGGGAAGACAGAGCTTTACAACCCGAAGGCCTTCTTCGCTCACGCGGCGTCGCTGCGTCAGGGTTTCCCCCATTGCGCAAGATTCCCCACTGCTGCCTCCCGTAGGAGTCTGGGCCGTATCTCAGTCCCAGTGTGGCTGATCATCCTCTCAGACCAGCTACCCGTCGTAGCCTTGGTAGGCCGTTACCCTACCAACTAGCTGATAGGCCGCGGGCCCATCCCAGGGCGGAGGCCGAAGCTACCTTTGGTCGGCCCACTTGTGTGGGACGACATCGTCCGGTATTAGCCCCGGTTTCCCGGGGTTATCCCAGTCCCTGGGGCAGGTTACCCACGTGTTACTCACCCGTTCGCCGCTTTCCGGGAGCCGAAGCTCCCTTCACGCTCGACTTGCATGTGTTAGGCACGCCGCCAGCGTTTGTCCTGAGCCAGGATCAAACTCTCCGTAAAGTATTGCGAACGGACTGAAGTCCGGTTCTTACTCTCGGGAGAGCTGACTGCTCTCAAAGTGTGTCTTGCAACCGACATTCGGTCGCAGACGGGGCCGAGAGTCAATGCCTTTGACAAGGCATCAACCTCGTGTGATTCGTGTCTGGTGGACCCAATTCTTTGTCGGGTCCGACAACGCTGTTCAGTTTTCAAAGACCATCGCGCTCTTCGGCGCGGGCGGGAAGGTTAGCACCGTCCAGTGGCTACGTCAACCGTCCAAACCCACTTTTTGTGGCCGTGCCACCCGAGACAGCCAAAACCTTCCCCCACAATGAACGAGCCGCCCACCCCGACACGTGAGCGGCCCGCGCAGGCATCCGCTTCCACAAGCCTACCCGCGCGCACTCTCCTTCAAACTCGTTGTGTCGGGGGCAGTTCGTATCATTGTGAGGCCGCTATTGTAGTCCCGTCAGCGTGTTCCGTCAATACTCCCCTGTCTGCATCTCCAGTCAATAGTCGATCTTCTCCATATCCTGGGCTAGATCGACCAGATACTCTTCCTCAACCCCGCGTGCAAACAAGCCGTACCACCGGCCCCCGTATTCCCATTGCACAAGCAGGCCGCCATTTATTTCGTAAAGCTTCGCCTCTTGGCCAGCGACAAGTCCCACGGTCTCGCCTGGTGTGATCCCCACGTCACCGCGGAAATTCTCCAGCACAACCACCCACCCATCATCCCACTGGAAGACGATTTGCGCCTCCGGCTGCTCAGTCTGCTCGTGCTGTATTCTTGGGTTAGCAATCCGCGGACCCTGATAGTCTTCGGGACGGTTCATGTCAACAACTGGCCACCAGTAGTCCGCCACGTCCATGTCGGGGGGTAGCGACCGGCAGCCAAATACAGGCATAGGCGCTACTCTGCGGGCCACCGATAGGAACACATCCGGGAAATCATCTCCGTCAGTGCCCTGCGGAGGGACACTCGGATCACTCTCTGGGCTTAACTGGTTTGTAGCTGGCGCATTCTTTTCTGGCCCACAACCAGCCCACATGATGCCAACACACATGGATGCCAGGGCCACAGCAATAAAGCACGCTCTTGAAATCCCACGCCCCACACAACGGCTCACTTCAGTTCCTCCCTGCGGCTCGTCATACCCTGGGTAGGTTACACAAGAGCCCTCTGCCAAAAAATCAAACTTTAGTTGTATTTGGCCGTAGTATGAGCGCCCAGCTCTTCCCCGCAGCCAGGAGTGGCTCAGGCAGCCAGCGACTGTCACACGTGCAGCGATTCAGCTAGGCAATTCGCACGAACTTGCGCCTTCCCACCTGGATGACTGCTCCGTGCAACTGCTGTGGCTCGAGCTCCTGATCAGGATCTGTGAACGGGCTCTCGTTGATCCTGACGCCCCCTTGCTGGATCAGGCGGCGTCCTTCAGCGTTTGAGGAAGTGAGATTCAGCAAGCAGAGGAGTCGAGGCAGCCACACACGCCCCTCCCGCACGGCCTCAGATGGAAGCGGAACTTCGGGGATGTCCTCAGGTTGCTCTCTTTCCTTAAACACCCGGTCAAATCGCTGGCGTGCTCTTGCAGCCTCCGTTGGCGAGTGATACATGGCCACGATCGTGTAAGCCAAATCTCGCTTGGCCTCTGCCGGATGGTAGGCTCCCGATGCCAACCGCTCTTCTATTTCTTTCAGCTCCCGCTTGGTGATCCCGGTAAGCAATTCCCAGTATGGCAACATCAGGTGGTCCGGAATAGACATGAGCTTTCCAAACATCTCGTCGGGCGATTCGCTCACACCAACGTAGTTCCCGTAAGACTTGGACATCTTCTGCTCGCCGTCGGTACCGACCAAAAGGGGAACAGTAAGGATGCTCTGCGGCGGAAGACCATAGGCCTCCATGACGGTGCGCCCCATCAGCAGGTTAAATTTTTGGTCAGTACCTCCAAGCTCAATATCTGCCCGCACAGCAACGCTGTCGTAGCCCTGTAATAGCGGGTACATGAACTCAAGAACAGAGATGGGCTCGTTTTCCGCATATCGCCGTGCAAAGTCATCTCGTTCGAGCAGACGAGCCACAGTCACTGTTGAAGTCAGCTTCAGTACGTCGTCCATGCGCAGGGGCGCAAGCCAATCACCGTTGTACGTGAGCTCTACCTTGTCCATGTCAAGCACCTTGGCGGCTTGCTCCACGTACGTACGCGCATTGGTTCTTATCTCTTCGTCACTTAACCTAGGCCGGGTCTTTGAGCGACCAGAAGGGTCTCCCACCTTAGCCGTAAAGTCCCCTATGATGAGAACGGCTTGGTGTCCAAACGACTGAAACTGCGCCAATTTGCGCAGCACAACAGTGTGACCCAAGTGAATGTCCGGGGCGGTAGGATCAACTCCCAGTTTGACGCGCAAAGGGCGGCCCTCTTGCCGAGCCCTGACCAGCTGCCTAAGGAGCTCGCCTTCGGGGAGAACATCGACAGCTCCCAACAGAAGCTCTTCGTATTCTTCTCTGACGGCGGGCGGAACGGTCTGAATATCCTTCTCCCCCCGAAGCTGTTCATGACCCAGTAGTGATTCGTCCATCTTCTACCTCCTGCGCCGCAGGATATCATGCCTGCCTCTTCGTGTAACATGACCGACAAATGGTACGTAAGTCTTCGCAAGGCACTAGCTCGACAAGACCAAGACGCCGCCTCGTTTGGCTGTGGAGGCTGCTATTCGTGTTGGTCCTCGTTGTGGTAGGCATAGCCTCGGGAATTGCCGGCGTCTATGTCGCCTTGTTACGTTCTGTCCCCGCCACAGATTTGTCGGGCCAGATAGTGCTTGCAGAAAGCACTAAGGTGTTCACCAACTCAAATCCCCCGGTGCTCATAGCAGAACTCCACGGGCCCGAGAATAGAGAGGTGCTTTCTGGCGACGAGATTCCCCAGGTGATGCGAGATGCAGTCGTGGCAATTGAGGATTCTCGGTTTTACGAGCACCAGGGTGTTGATTTCTGGGGCATTTTAAGAGCGTTTTGGACAAACATCCGCCATGGCGAGATTGTGCAGGGAGGGTCCACAATCACGCAACAGCTGATCAAGAACCTTTACGTGGGAAGCGAACGAACTTACACCCGCAAGCTCAGGGAGGCGGTACTTGCCTACCAGCTGGAAAGAAAATGGTCCAAAGAGAAAATACTCAATGAATACTTAAACATCGTCTACTTTGGCGAGGGAGCTTACGGGGTTGGAGCGGCGGCACGCACATACTTTGGAATATCCGCAAAACAGCTGTCTTTGGACCAAGCTGCCTTACTCGCAGGTCTTTTGAAGGCGCCCTCCGCCTACTCTCCCCGCTCAAATCCAGAGGGCGCACTTGCCCGCCGTAACCTGGTCCTCAACAAGATGTATCAGCAGCAGTTCATTACCAGCGCTCAGTTGCAAGAGGCTCTAGCCGCTCCCCTTCAACTGGTGGCTGCCGCCAAGGCAAAGACCAGTGATTTTCCGTACTGGGTAGAGATGATTAGAGAACAACTTGTGGCTAAGTACGGGGCATCACGAGTCTTGGGAGGCGGACTCCGAGTCTACATTTCGATGGAGCCAAAACTACAGCAGGCAGCCGAGCAGGCTGTGGCTGCGGTTCTCGATCAACCGGGCGATCCTGAGGCTGCTCTTGTCTGTGTCGATGTGCGTACCGGCCAGCTTGTCGCAATGGTGGGAGGATCGGACTTTACCAAGCGCCAGTTTAATCTGGCGACTCAAGGACGGAGGCAGCCGGGGTCGGCCTTCAAGCCTTTTGCCCTGGTTGCGGCCCTCAAGGCCGGAATAAGTCCCGAAAACGTTTACGACTCTGGTCCAGTGACGTTTGACTTGCCCGGGGGACCGTGGCAGGTCTCCTCCGAGGACAGGGGCCGCATAACATTAAAAGAGGCTACCGCCATCTCTTCGAACGGCGTCTATGCACGGCTCGTCATGGAAATTGGTGCACAGGCTGTCGCAGACGCAGCCTACGCCCTGGGTATAACGACTCCGTTGGGAGATCCTCCTAATCCGGCCATCGCTCTCGGCGGCCTGAGAAGCGGCGTGAGCCCCCTAGAAATGGCAATGGCGTACGCCACTCTGGCGACAGGTGGAGAGCGTTTGACGAGCCAGACCGTCTTTGACCCGTCACAGGCCAACTGGCCGATCACTATTATCCGGGTGACTGACGCCCGGGGACGCGTTCTGGACGAGAATTCGGTGGTCAGAAACAGGGTGTTAGACGAGGGTTTGGCCGCTTTGGCCACCACTTGCCTGTTGGGGGTAATCCAATCAGGCACAGGCAAGGCGGCAGACATCGGACGGCCGGCAGCCGGGAAGACCGGCACCACGCAGAATTATTGCGATGCCTGGTTTGTTGGCTACACGCCTGAATTGGTAACGGCTGTCTGGGTTGGTTATCCCGAAACGAGACAGCCTATGATGTCGGTCCACGGCATAAAGGTGACCGGGGGATCCTTTCCGGCTCAGATCTGGGCCAGATTCATGAGAACAGCTTTAGAAAACACTCCTGTGACAGATTTTGACCTACGCCCCGCTGCCTCTTGGATATCAGCTCAGATATGCAAAGAGAGCGGCTTCCTCGCTGTCGAGCAGTGTCCGGAAAAGGTTTTCCGCCTGTTTCCCCAAGGACAGAGTCCCGACGAGCCTTGTCCGCTCCACGCCATTCCCAAGTATGCCGTTCCCAACGTCATCGGCCATCCGGTAGAGGACGCCAGGACCGAACTACAAGGGCTTGGCTTTATAGTGGCAACGCGAAAGGATACCCTGGCAACCGGACCGGCTGGACTGGTAGTAGGTCAGGATCCCCCACCAGGCACGATGCTAGAGAAAGGGGGCCGGGTCACTCTTCGGGTGGCTGCCCCGGCGCCGACACTTGTTACCGTACCTTCTCTCACCGGGCTTGACGCGGACACCGCTCGTCAACAACTTCAGGCCGTCGGTCTCAAGTGGACGGAAGTATTCGCCCCACACGAGTCACCGTATGGCACCGTCGTCTATCAAGAGCCTCCACCTGGAGCCGAAGTCTTGCCTGGATCGGCAGTGAGCCTCATCATAAGCTCAGGTCCGGAGGCCACCACCAGCACTTCGGTTAGTCCCGTTCCCTCTTCGGACTTCTAGTCCATCGGCGAAGCACAGTCTCGCCGCTGGTTGATCTTCGCCTCTGGGAGCAAATCCAGTGGTGATCTACGATCGAGGCAGATGACTCACAAATCTACTGCCAAGTGCAAAGTACCTCAGCGGTAGGTGTGTGCCCTTCGAGATGCCTACTCTGGTGGTTTGTCCTACGGCCAAGCAAACCCCATCATCGAGCACAAAGATCCCTGACTGGCAGCCAAGCTTAAGCCCGTTTAGCCCCAGATCTAGCGCAAGCGCCTGTCCAACACACCCAGGGCCTACCGTCAAACGGTGGTCGGGAATAAACTCCGATTTGCCAGAGCTCAGACGCGTGCGATTCCGCCTCATGATTTCGCGGTCACCTATCGGCTCAAGCGAGCGTACAAGAACAGCGGCACCCACCCCCACCTGATCACAAACAAGGTTCAGGAGTACGTGAACTCCATAGCTCAGGTAGACGTAGATGTGACCGGGCGGACCAAACATAGGCCAATTCCGCTCGGTAAGACCACGGTAAGCGTGGCAAGCGGGGTCTTCGCGGGGTAGGTAGGCCTCAACCTCTGTAAGCCTCCCGCCCCCCATCCCATCTCTCCACAAGATCTTGCCAATGAGATCCTGGGCTACCTCGTCAGCAGGCCGAGCGAAAAATTCAGCCCCGAGCTCCAGGCCCGCAGGGCGGGCCAACCCATCCCTAGGAGTGGCTTGTTTGGTAGTAGCTATTGAGTCCCTGCTGACCACGTTGGCGTATTGTCGCTCCGCAGTTGACAGAAAATTGCCAGACTAGAGTACCTAGTCATGCAGACAGACCGAGCATTCGGCGAGCTAGCGCGAGCTGCTCCTCTACTCGACTAGGCGCGGTACCTCCGGGAGAGATCTTTCCAGCCACCACTCTGTCGAGATCCACAACTTGGTAGAACTCTTCATCGAACAATGGGCTAAACGCCTTTAACTCTTCGAGGGAGACTTGTGAGAAAGCTCTTTTCTCCTTCGCAAGACTAGCTACAAGTCGCCCCACCACCCGGTGTGCTTGCCGGAAAGGCAGGCCTTTGCGCACCAGGTAGTCTGCCACGTCGGTGGCTTGGGAGTAGCCTCCCTCGGCGGCCTCCCGCGTCCGCTCCTTATCGAACACAAGGTGGCGGACCATTCCTGTCATCGCCTCCAGACAGAGATCAAACTCTTCCCGGCTAGCGAAGACATACAGTTTGTCCTCCTGCAGATCCGAGTTGTAAGCCATGGGAAGCCCTTTGAGCACCGCGCCCAACCCTTGAAGACGCGCAAGAAATCCAGCCGTCTTAGCTCTAATTATCTCGGCTGCGTCGGCGTTTCGCTTTTGAGGCATGATGCTTGAGCCAGAAGTCCAGGCCTCTGGCAAAGTGACAAAGCCATACTCCTGTGTGGTCCAAAGCACGATCTCTGTCGCCAAACGTGACAGTGTGAGAGCACAACAAGCCACGATAGCTAGATACATGAAGGCTGCGTCCCGAGCAGCCACAGCGTCCATAGCGTTTGGAGCCACTTCCGCGAAGCCAAGCTCACGCGCCACCCGTTCTCTATCTAGAGGGTAATTTGCCCCCGCCAATGCCCCCGCTCCCAGAGGCATCCAGGAATAGCGCTTCCAGTCGGCCAGCCGCTGCCGATCCCGCTCAAAAGCGAAGAAATAGGCGAGAAGATGATGCGCAGCAAGAATCGGCTGAGCTCTTTGCATGTGTGTGTATCCAGGGATGATCACCTGCTTGTTAATTTCGGCCTGATCGAGCAACGCGGCCATGAGTTGCGTCAGTCTTTCCAGATGACCCTCTATTGCCGAGCGCAAGTAGAGGTGGAGGTCTAAGATCACCTGGTCATTCCGACTACGGCCGGTATGGAGCTTCCCCGCCACAGGCCCTATTAGTTCAGTCAGGCGCCGTTCCACGGCCATATGAATGTCTTCGTCCTTAGTGCTCCAATGGAAGGCCCCCGACTTGATCTCCTCCTCGACCTGATCAAGTCCGGCCAAAATTCTGTCACGCTCCTGTGGAGCTATGACACCGATCTCGGCCAACATGCGTACATGGGCGCGCGAGCCTCGAATGTCATATGGCGCCAAGACGTGATCGAAGCCTATGGAGGCGCACAGCCGCTCAAATAGAGGATCCTGGGGACTTTCGAAGCGCCCTCCCCAGAGCTTCTCGGTGCCTTGTCCGCCTGACTGCGTGGGGTTAGTCATGGGTTCCCTGTTTAGAGCAAGCCCTGGCGCTTGCGCGCCCACACTTCTACCGGAAGACCCCAAAGTTCGATGAAGCCCTTGGCAGCCTGGTGACTGAAGGTATCGCCGGCGTCATAAGTGGCAAGACTGGTCACATACAGAGAGTTAGGCGAGCGCCGCCCTACCACTGTGCACGAGCCTTTGTAGTAGCGAAGTCTGACCTCGCCGGTGACGTACTTCTGGCTTTCGTCCACAAAGGCGCGAAGAGCCGCCGCAAGCGGGCTAAACCACAGACCTTCGTAGATAAGCTCGGCAAGCCGCTGCTCCACGATAGTCTTGAAGTGCAAGAGTTCCCGAGTGAGAGTTAGATCTTCTAGCTCTCTGTGGGCCATGATCAGTGAAAGAGCGCCGGGAACTTCGTAAACCTCCCGGCTCTTGATCCCTACCAGGCGATTTTCCACCATATCCACCCGCCCGAAACCGTGGGAGCCCCCAACTGAATCCACCGTCTCGATCAAGCGAATGGGGTCCATTTCTACGCCGTTTAGACTCACGGGGAGCCCGGCATCAAAACCTATGACCAACTCCTCGGGCTCATCGGGAGCGTTCTTTGGATCTACAGTGAAGGCAAACGCCCCATCAGGAGGCGCAGCCCACGGATCCTCAAGTTCGCCACACTCGATCGCTCTTCCCCACAGGTTCTCATCAATAGAGTAGGGATTCTTCTTTGTCAGCGGAAGATGTATGCCACGCGCCTCCAAGTATTCAAGAACCTGGGGCCGAGTCATGTTCCACTCGCGCGCCGGCCCAAGGACCTTGAGCGAGGGATCAAGGCAGCGCACAGACACGTCAATACGCACCTGGTCATTGCCCTTAGCAGTGCACCCATGAGCAACGTATTGAGCACCGCGTTCTTGAGCAAGCTCTACTATCTTCTTGGCAATGAGCGGACGCGACAGAGCCGAGTGAAGCGGATACTTCCCCTCGTATAGCGCATTGGCCTTAAGAGCCGGGAAGATAAAGTCCTGCACAAACTCCTTTTTTGCGTCAATCACAACCGAATCAATCGCCCCAGCGATTAACGCTCGCTCCCTGGCTGCTTCCAGCTCCTTCATGCGCCCGACATCAACTAGAGCGGCGATAACCGCGCAACCGTAATTCTCCTTGAGGTAAGGAACCAATGCTGAGGTGTCCAACCCTCCCGAATAGGCGAGTACGCACAGCTTTTCACTCATGAGACACTATCCTCCTAGCGAGCTTAGGTAAGCATGGACGGTCGCGGCAGATTGGCCGTCTTTGCATACGACTAGTATGGTGTCATCTCCGGCCACAGATCCCACGATTAGCTCGTGGTCAAGTTCATCTATCGCCCTCGCGAGCCCTGGGGCGGTTCCCGGATCACAGCGAACTACTACGAGGTTTTGCGCCGTGTCAATAAGACGCGCAAATTCCTTTAACATTCTGGCGCAGACCGACGCGGGATCGGGCCTTTCTTCGGCGTCAACGGCAATGGTATAGCGCACCTTACCCGTGCGATCGCGGCTTTTTTGTAACCCCAGTTCTCTCAGATCACGACTTATCGTGGCTTGAGTCACCCGGCAACCGAGAGCAGAAAGTCTCTCGACGAGTTCGCTTTGGCTGGCGATCTCCTCTTCCTTAACAATGCGGCGAATCAAGTACTGACGTTGCCTCTTGTTCACTGCAAAGCTCCCCTCATGAGAAACGCCAGCAAAGCCTTCTGGACATGCAACCGATTTTCCGCTTGGTCAAACACTACCGATTGAGGCCCATCCATTACCTCATCGGTAATTTCCTCACCTCGATGAGCTGGCAGACAGTGCATCACTATAGCCTCGGGCCTCGCCAAAGCAACCAATCCGGGATTCAGCTGATACGGCCGCAGAGCAGCAACTTTGCCCTCGTCATAAGTCTGGCCCATGCTTGTCCACACATCCGTGTAGAGAGCTGAGGCATCGACTACTGCTTCCTCGGGATCACGCTCCACCCAAACACGAGCTCCAGTTTGGAGTGCTAGGTGCTCCAGCGCCGCCCACTTCGCAGGCGGGAGATCGCATTGATCGGGAACAGACAAACAGATGTCGATCCCCGCCATGAGAGCGGCCTGCGCCAGCGAGAAGGCCACGTTGTTACCATCGCCCAAGTAGGTGATCTTGAGACCTCGCGAAGCTGGAAAATATTCCCGGAAAGTAAAGATGTCGGTTAAGGCCTGGCAAGGATGCTCCTCGTCGGTGAGCCCGTTAATCACGGGAACATTCGCATAAGAAGCAAACTCCTCGATGTCGCGCTGTGCAAAGGTGCGAATGACAACTGCATCCACGTAGCGCGAAAGGACTCGCGCAGTGTCTGCAATTGACTCAGACTTACCAAGGTGAAGCTCTTGCTGCGACAGATAAAGAGGAGTACCGCCTAGCTCACTCACGGCCACGCTAAATGACACCCGGGTACGTGTCGACGGCTTTGAAAAAATCAGAGCAACCGTCTTGCCACGAAGAGCGTCTCCAAATGGGTTCTTTTTCCACGCGGACGCCTCTGACAATACCTCTTCAAACTCGTTCACCGTAAGGTCGCCGACGGTCAGGAAATGCCGTGGGCTCATGGGTGCCTCCTAACGCTCAGTTAGACCGCCGCCATCCGGCGTAATCTTGGTCCCCACCCCGGCATCGTCGGTAAGAATCTCAAGCAGCACCGAGTGAGGGATTCGACCGTCAATTATGTGCGCGGATCTTACGCCCGCCTCCAGGCAGGAGAGCACGGCCTCCACCTTGGGGAGCATTCCCTTCGATATCTTGCCCTGGGTCACGAGTTGCTGAATCCGAGAGGCAGTACACTCTGATATTACCGATGACTCGTCAGCGGGATCAGCCAAAATGCCCGCCACGTCTGTCAGAAAGATCACCTTCTCGGCTTTAAGCGCCCCAGCCAGGGCAGCAGCCACAGTATCCGCGTTGATGTTATAGCTCTGGCCGTCTGATCCAACGCCCACTGAGGCCACCACGGGCACATAGTGAGCTCCCAGGAGGGAAAGCAGCTCTACGTTGACCTCAGACACCTCCCCGACCAGCCCGAGGTCTATTACTCTGCCGTCCGCGCCTTGTTTCTTGAGCGGCCGCGCTCGGAGCAACAAGCCGTCATCGCCACACAGCCCCACGGCGGGAGCACCTTTGGTGTTGATGAGGCTAACAATCTCCTTGTTTATCTTGCCCACCAGCACCATCTTGGCCACCTCCATGGTGGCTGGATCGGTGACCCTAAGCCCTTCCACAAAGCGCACCGGGAGATTCAGGCGCTCCATATAACTTGTGATCTCATTTCCGCCGCCGTGCACTATGATCGGCCTGATGCCCACGTGGCGCAGAAGCACAATGTCGGTAGCAAATTCATCTTTGAGATCAGCCGAACTCATGGCGGCCCCACCATATTTGATGACCATGGTGGCGCCAGCAAACATGCGGATGTACGGCAGAGACTCAAGCAGAGTCTCCACTCGCTTCTGGTATATCTCGCGGTTAGCTGTGTTCATGTGTGATACTCCGCGTTGATATTTACGTATTCGTGCCCTAAGTCAGCGAAGTAGACCTTCGAGGAGTGCTCTCCTACGCCCAGGTCAAGTATCAGATCTATCTCAGGTTCCTTCATTCTCTCAACCAGTACGCCCTGCTCCTCTGCCGACAGCGGGCAGGCCTCAGCGTCAGCAACCACCTTTATTCCGCAGAGCCAGAGAGCCGCCCGGGGAAGGACCCTCCCGGCCATGGCCGCCCCAGCGGCAGCCATTACCCGTCCCCAATTGGGGTCGCACCCATGCATGGCAGTCTTAACCAACGGAGAGTCCGCCACTGCACGAGCAGTTCTCTCGGCCTCTGCGGCAGTGCCAGCCCCTGTTACCTTCAACCGCATTATCTTGGTCGAACCCTCACCGTCGGCAACCATCATTAACGCCAAACGCAGAAGAACAGCCTCCAAAGCGTCGCCGAGCCTTTTCAGGCTTTCCCCTGTTGGATGAATGCCGGATGCTCCGCTGGCTAGAAAGATGGCGCAGTCATTAGTGCTCATTTGGCCGTCAACAGTGATCCGGTTGAAAGTGCGAGCAACCGCCTGGGCAAACAAAGCTTGAGCCTCGTGCGGCGTCAGCAGTGCGTCGGAGGTCGCCACGCAGAGCATCGTGGCCATGGCCGGGGAAATCATGCCAGCGCCCTTGGCACACGCCGCCACCCTAACCGTTCCCTCTTCGGTCTCCACTTCAAGAGCGCACGCCTTCGGGAACCGGTCCGTTGTCATGATTGCCACACTGAACTCCGGCCCCCCGTCCTCGCGCACGTTTCGGGCGGCTTTTCTTACTCCGGCCACGGCACGGTCCCGATTGAGTTGAACCCCGATAATTCCCGTGGAGGCAATAGCCACCTGGGTCGGATCTAAACCGAGCTCCTCAGCTCCAGCTTGCCGCATAGCGTCCGCCACCAGGACTCCCTGCTGGCCGGTGCACGCGTTGGCGTTGCCGCTGTTCATAACAACTGCTCTAAGTTGCCCAGTCTGGCAGGCGTCCCGCGTCACAACAATGGGGGCGGCGGCAAAGGCGTTTGGAGTAAAGACCGCGCCAGATGAGACTAGTTCGCGAAAAGCTGGAGCGACCGTCACCACCCCGACGTCGGGCTTTCCGCTCTCTTTCAGCCCGGCAGACACCCCGCTTGCCAAGAAGCCCTTGGGATAGGTAATCCCTGGGGATACTCCACCAGTCTCAACCAGCTTTACACCTTCTGGCAAGCTCCAGAACCGCGAGAGGTGCGGAGCCGACACGATGGGATGAAAAAGCTCTCCTTGTGACTTGGTGTGAATCTTTGCTTTGCTCATATGTTTTGTTGGCTCACACGCGTCTTAGTAACCCTGCCGTCTCCGGAAAATCGAACATGACGTTCATGTTCTGGACGGCTTGACCAGACGCGCCCTTAACCAGATTATCGATGACGCTAAACACCTTGAGCAAGCCAGTCTGCGGATCTTCTCGCACAGCCAGTCTGCAGTAGTTCGTGTACTGGACTTCTCGCAGAGAAGGGACGTGCTCGCACACTTCCACGAACGGCTCGCCAGCATAGAATTCCCGGTACCTCTCAAGCCAGGTTTGCGTGCCAAGGGAGCTCCTGTCCACTCTTAAGTAGATCGCCTCCTGGATGCCACGATCCACCGGGAGAAGATGGGGCGTAAACGACACATGAATCGTTTTGCCTGCAGCCAAACTCAGCTCCTGCACCATTTCTGATGTGTGGCGGTGGCCCACTTCGCTATAGGAGCGAAAATTCTCGGTAACGGAGCAAAAGTGTGTCTTGTCAGAGGGTTTACGCCCCGCGCCAGACACACCCGACTTTGCATCCACGATCACGACGTCGTCGGAGAGCTCCTGGATTGCTGGCAAGACCGCCAGCAACAGAGCCGTTGGATAACATCCAGGGTTTGCCACGATTCGCGCTTTGCGTATGCTCTCGCGGTAAATCTCAGGAAGGCCATAAACAGCTTCCTGGACAAGCTCGGGGCGAGGATGAACAAATCCGTACCAGTCTTGATACGCCCCGGCATCACGCAGCCGAAAATCGGCGCTCAGATCCACAACCCGGCAGCCTTGATCAACAAGCTCTGCTACTACCTGATGCGCTTCTCCGTGTGGATAGCAAACAAATGCGACATCGCAATCTTTCAGGAGGTCCGGAGCATACTGAGTGTATTCATGCTCCACGCGCAAGTAAGGAAATACCTCTCTCACACGCAGTCCGGCATACGACTGCGAAGTAAGTATCTCAAGCCGCACATATGGATGCTCGGCTAACAGGTCGGTAAGAACAGCGCCCGTGTACCCAGTAGCTCCTACTATGCCTGCCTTTATCACCATCAAACCTCTGGCGTGGTTGGTTGCCTATGGCATGACTATACAGCAAATTGCAAATTCATGCAAACGCGCCGAACCTGGCCGCCCAGTCGACACCTCAGTCGTTCGGCGTGTTGTTGGCTGTCTGCGGCTTCGTGTTTGCCGCGCCTACGACATCGCCCCGCGCAATTCTGCGCCCAGCTCACGCCGCGCTGTCTCTACCATCTGATCACGCATCGCGTTGACCTCCACCTCACTAAGGGTGCGGTCCGGAGCGCGGAAGCTCAGACGCACGGCCAGGCTCTTTTTGCCAACAGGTACCTGGCTACCTGCGTAGACGTCAAAAACCACAGCGTTTTCCAGTAGTTCCCCACCAGCCCGTCGTAGCACCGCAAGCAAAGCCTCCGCGGGTACAGACGCGTCCACCACCAATGAAACGTCCTGGATCACTACCGGATAGGCCATCAGGTCGCGGAAACGAGGCACAAGGCAGGCCGCGTCAATAAAAGCGTCTACGTCCAACTCAGCCGCTACTGCGGGGCCTTTTAGCTCGTACGACTGTAAGACGAGCGGATGAAGCTCACCCAGCCATCCGATTCTTCGCCCATGTTCGTCCGTGATCTCCGCCGAGCGCCCGGGATGAAGGAATGGCTCGCTTGCCCGAGTGAAACGTAGCGACACGTGAAGAGCATCCGCAAGTCGCTCCACCAAGCCCTTCGCTAGATAATAATCGGTACTCATACCGCTGCGAAGCCACGAGGGACCTTCCCATTCCCCCAATACCAGGATTCCGACGTGATTCTCCTCCACAGGGAGTCCCTCCGACCGGGGATAAAAGACCCTTCCCCGCTCAAATATGTGCACCCTCTCCTCGTCAACTGCCACATTTCGGGCTGCGGTCGCAAGCAAGCCAGGGAGCAGCATTGTCCGCAGAACCACCTGGTCTGCGCTCAAAGGATTTGCGAGACGCACCACCGCCAGCCTCTCATCGTCCGGAGCCATGCGAAGCCGCTCAGGCCAACTTTCATCGATGAAACTGTACGTGATGACCTGATAGAGCCCGGCCCCTGCAAGCGTGTCGTCAATGAGACGTAGCGCCTTTTGTCTGGAGGTCAGCCCGCCTCTACCTTCGCGCCGACCTGGCACTGTTGCCGGTATGTTGTCTAGCCCGTGGATGCGGGCTATCTCCTCGATGAGATCGATCTCTCGTTCAAGGTCGGCTCTAAAGGTCGGAGGAGTAACGATGAAATTGGCTCCGTCGCCCGCAGATTGCACCTTGCAGCCGAGGCGAGTAAGGGTTGTTGCTATCTCATCTGTAGCTATTTCTTTGCCCAGTACGTGCTTAACCCTCGATGCACGCAGCGTAATGCTCTCTGGCTCGCGAGCGGCGCTTCTAATATCAATGGTTCCCTTCAAAACAGTACCGCCGCAAAGCTCAACAAACAGCTTGCAAGCCAGATCAAGCGCAAGCGGGATCATCTCAGGATCGAGTCCCTTCTCGTAGCGAGTAGAAGCTTCTGTGCGTAGACCCAGCGCTGCTTCCGTGCGCATGATGGAAGGGCCGGCAAAGTTGGCCCCTTCAAGGAGGACCGCTCTCGTCCTTTCGGTGATCTCCGTGTCCGCTCCTCCCATTACGCCCGCGATACCAGAAGCCCTCTCCGCGTCTGCAATCACCAGCACATCTGGGTTTAACGTCCGCAAGACCCCGTCAAGCGTAGTGATCTGCTCGCCAGGATAAGCTCGACGCACAATGATCTTGCGCCCACCAATAGTGTCCAGATCAAAGGCGTGAAGGGGCTGTCCCAGAGTCCAAAGTACGTAGTTGGTCACATCCACCACGTTGTTGATAGGCCGTAGACCAGCGTGCACAAGCCTGGCTTTCAACCACAATGGCGACTCTGCAATGACCACGTCCTTTATGACGCGAGCAGCGTACCGTGGACACAAATCAGGGTCCCATACTTCAATGGCGATTTCCTCATGGATATCCCGTTCGCCCCAAGGATGCGGATAGGAAACATCTTCGACAAACGGCACCCCTGTTACGGCCGCAATCTCCCGCGCAAGTCCGCGAATCGAGAGACAGTCAGGCCGGTTGGGAGTGACTTCTACTTCAAGCACCCAATCCGAAATAGCAAAATGGTGTTGTAGCAAGTCTCCCGGCTGCCACTCGTCGGGCAGCACCATGATGCCCTCACTCTTGGCAGTAAGCCCCAGCTCGGCCTCCGAAAGGATCATGCCCGAAGAAGCGACGCCACGAAGTTTCGCCTCCCCAATACGCACACCGTTAGGCAGTACTCCGCCCGGCAGAACCACAGCCACGGTCTGGCCGGCTGCCACATTCGGAGCCCCACATACTATGGTGCGAGGCGAACTCTCACCCGTGTCGACCCGACAAACACTCAACTTGTCGGCATTTGGATGGCGGAAGCACTCAATTACTTTTCCAACAACAAACCGCCGCAAATTGTCAGGTTCGTCTGGCACCCCCACCTGAGCCACCCTCTCAACTTCGGTGCCGCTCAGGGCAAGAAGAGAGGCAATCCGCTCCGGCCCCTCTGCGATGTCCACAAAATCTCTAAGCCACGATAAGGGTGCTTTCATGGCCTCTCCCAGCTAGAACTGCCGCAGAAAGCGCAGGTCGTTTTCAAAGAAGAGTCGCAAATCGTTGACGCCGTGCTTTAGCATGGCAATGCGTTCAATTCCCAAGCCGAAAGCAAACCCTGTATAACGCTCGGGATCATAATTCACGTAAGCAAAGACGGCAGGGTCCACCATCCCAGCACCCAGAATTTCGAGCCAACCTGTCTTCTTGCAGAGCCGGCAACCAGCACCGTCGCAGACCATGCAGGACACATCGACCTCAACAGATGGCTCGGTGAACGGGAAGTAGTGCGGTCGCAGTCTAACCTTGCGGTCGGCCCCAAACATGGCGCGAGCAAAGGTTTCCAAAGTGCCCTTGAGATCCGCAAGGGTTATCCCCTCATCCACAACCAAACCTTCCACTTGATGGAACATTGGGGTATGCGTGGCATCCGAATCCCGCCTGTACGCTTTTCCGGGAGCTATCACGTACACCGGCGGCTGTTTTTTCTCCATAGAGCGCACCTGAACCGGAGAGGTGTGAGTCCGCAGGAGGATGCCAGGCGATATAAAGAATGTGTCGTGGAGCGACCGCGCCGGATGATCCGCCGGAGTGTTGAGAGCTTCGAAGTTGTAGTACTCGGTCTCGACTTCCGGTCCATCCACTACTTCGTACCCCATGCCGATGAAGATATCCTCTATCTCCCTCTGCGTTTGTGTGATCAAATGGAGCCGACCAAGAGGGGACCTCCACCCGGGCAGCGTCACATCTATCTCGTCGTGAGTCAGTCGCTCCGCCAAGAGCGCATCTTCGAGTTCTTTACGTCGCTTTTCAACCGCCTGCTCGAGAGCCTCGCGCACCAGGTTTGCTGACCTACCCACCTCTCGTCGCTCCGGTGCCGGCAGTTCACCAAGACTGCGAAGCACACGTGCAAGGGGAGCTTTACGCCCCAACAAGCGAACCCGCACATTCTCAAGAGACGTAAAGTCCTCAGCACTTGCGACTGCCTGCAGCCCCTCCGCGAGCATAGCCTTCAACTCGGGCTGTGCTATCTCCTCAAGAATGCTCGGCGTGTCCGAAATGGCTTCTCCTTTCCCCCAGTCCTCGCCTACGTGCGATTTCATACAGTAGCACCGTCCCTGCCATAGCGACATTAAGCGAGTCGAACTGATATTGCGGCACAGTCACTACCTGATTCCCGCGCCAGTCCTGGCTGGGCCCCTCGCGCTCGTCCCCTAGCACGAGAATCATGCCCTCGCTCACAGGCAAGACGCGGGCATCTTCTCCGCCGCGGGATTCGGCCACCCACACAATTGGCACCTGCTCCCCTCGGTTGGCCATGTTTTGAAGCTTGGCGATCATATCCGCCGGGCTCACATCTACCACCACCGGAAGGCAAAACTGGGCCCCCATGCCGGCACGAAGAGCCTTGGGCGAAAAAGGATCGGCAGTGCCCGAAGAGCAGCATACCCCCATCGCTCCAAACGCCACTGCGCTGCGAATAAGGGTTCCCACATTTCCCGGGTCTCCCACCTTGTCTAGAAATAGCGTAAGCGCCGAGCCCAAAGGGATGTCAGCCAGACTGGCCGACGGAAGTGCAGCCATAAAGATCACATCCGCCCCGCCGCCTAGTGAGCTTGCCCACTCCAGCAACTCGGCGCTCACCAGGCCTACGTCAACACCTTCCGTCTCAGCCGATTCTCCTGGTTCGAGGCTACTAACATGCGGCTCGCGTTTGGCTTCCTCAATGAGGTCGTCAGGAAGGCAGGGCAACAGGTCCTCCCGCACAAGCACTTCCCTAACCTTGGCTCCAGCCTCCCAGGCTGATCGCAGGACGTCTAACCCCTCCCCGACCAACAGGCCGCGCTCACGACGGTACTTCTTCTTCTGCAGCTTGCGTGCAAGCCGAAGTGAGTGGTTGTGCCGCCCCGCAATGGTACGGATCATTCCCGTCCTACGCCCAGGCTAGGCGTCCTACTTGACGCCCAAAGCCTCCTTAGCCCGCGCAGCGATTTGGGCAAAAACAGCTGGCTCGCGCACAGCCAGATCGGCCAGGACTTTGCGGTCTACGTCAATCTGGGCTACCTTCAGCCCGTGAATAAACTGGTTGTAGCTTAGGCCATGCTCTCTCGCCCCCGCGTTAATGCGGGTAATCCACAAACGCCTGAACTCGCGCTTACGATTGCGCCGATCCCGATAAGCGTAGACCCCCGACTTGATAACCTGCTCTTTTGCTCGGCGAAAAACGTTCTTCTTCTGGCCCCAATAGCCCTTCGCCTGTTCAATAACCTTCCGCCGCTTCTTGCGGGCGTGAATACTCCTCTTAACTCGAGTCATTTCTGCTTCCTCCTAGCAACCCAAGAGCCTGCGCGCCCGCGCGGCGTCGGCACCGGCAACCCGGTTTGGTCTGCGGATACGGCGCTTCCGGTTGGGCGACTTCTTGGTTAGCAAATGGCTACCAAAGGCATGACGCCGCATGAGCTTGCCACTGCCCGTAACCCGTATCCTCTTCTTGGCTCCTTTATGAGTCTTATTCTTCGGCATACCTACCCCTTCTCACACAAACAACTCCAGGACTTCCGCAGCCGCTGGAGGATTGCAACGGCAACACTAAGTTCGACGGCCAACAAATAGCTGGCAAGCAATACTGTCAGTTTCGCTTGGGAGTCAACATCATTATCATATTTCGGCCGTCCAAACTGGGCTCGGACTCAACCTCGCCGACTTCGGCCACCTCTTCAGCCATTCGGCGAAGCAGCCGCTCCCCTAAATGGGGATGAACCAACTCACGGCCTCGAAACATGATAGTGAGTTTGACCTTATCTCCCTTTCGCAAGAAGCGCTCCACGTGGTTCCGTTTTATGACGAAGTCATGATCGTCTATCTTTGGCCTTAACTTGATTTCCTTAATGTTGATTGTCGCCTGACGCTTGCGCGCTTCTTTGGCTTTCTGTTCCTGCTCGTACTTATACTTGCCATAATCCATCACTTTGCAGACGGGCGGATCAGCATTGGGCGCCACCTCGACCAGATCCAAGTTGAGCCGGTCTGCGTACTCGAGAGCTTCTTGCAAACTTACTATGCCTACCTGCTCTCCATCGGGCCCGATAAGTCGCACCCGTTCTGCCCGGATTCTCTCGTTGATGCGAAAACCCTCGATTATGTCCCCTCACACCTCCCCGGCATAGCCGGCCACTAGCCACCCCCCATACAAGAAAAAGCGGTGCACGCACCGCTTCCCGACAACGCAAGACAGCAGAGCCCGGCCCTGCGTCTACCTCTCTCTTGACCTACACACCTATGCGGCGTGAGGTGGGAAGGGTGACTTCCTCTTTCCAAAATGCTTGTAATTGCGCAGTATAGCGGAACCGGCAGGTCCGCTCAAGCGGCGTACCTCGACAGCCCGGCCACTACGTTGCCTCTCTCAGCAGGTCCTGCCGGCGCAAGGAGTGGCGCAGGCTTGCACGAGGAAGCTCACTGCCTCGCCAAATCCCATTGCACGGGTCTCCCGCTCGCCGCGAATCCGCACTGAGACCGTACCCCCCTCTTCCTCGCGATCACCAACGACTAGCAGGAAGGGTACTTTGGCCACTTCGCCATCTCTAATCTTCTTCGCCACCGACTCTGAGCGCGTGTCCGTCTCCACCCGTACACCGACCTCGCGCAAAGCTGACTCCACTTGCTTGGCATAGGCCGCATGACGGTCCGCCACAGGTACCACAACAGCCTGCACTGGAGCAAGCCATGCCGGTAATGCTCCCCCGTAGTGCTCGATAAGGATGCCCAAGAATCGCTCAATGCTGCCGAGGACCACCCGGTGCAACATCACCGGTCGGTGGGGTTGGTTGTCCCGCCCCACATACTCCAGCTCAAATCGCTCTGGCATGGCGAAATCAAGCTGGCAAGTCGCGCATTGCCAAGTGCGGCCCATGACATCTTCTACGTGGAAATCAATCTTTGGGCCATAGAAAGCCCCCTCACCTGGATTAAGTTGATAATCAAGACCCGCCCGCTCCAGCGCTCGGGCAAGCGCGCTTTCCGCCTGGTTCCACATCTCGTCGGTGCCGATAGACTTTGCCGGTCGGGTGGACAGCTCCACATGAACCTTGTCAAAACCAAAGGTCCGGTACATACGGCTCACAAGATCTATGACTCCCAGCACCTCTTGCTCCACCTGTTCGGGTAGACAGAAGATGTGGGCATCATCCTGGGTAAAAGCGCGCACGCGAAATAGGCCATGTAACACACCTGACAGCTCATGCCGATGAACAAGACCTAACTCAGCCAGGCGCATTGGCAGATCTCGGTAAGAGCGCTGCTCGCTCTTGTAAACCAGGATGCCGCCAGGACAGTTCATAGGCTTGATAGCGTAGTCTGTCTCTTCGATGCGGGTGAAATACATGTTGTCCTTGTAGTTGTCCCAATGCCCAGAGCGCTCCCACAGGCTGCGGTCCAAAATCACCGGGGTCTTGACCTCTTCGTACCCCGCGGCCGCGTGCTCCCTTCGCCAGTACTCGAGCAAAGCGTTTATTACCCGCATCCCTTTGGGATGAAAGAACGGGAAACCCGGTCCCTCGTCGTGAAAGCTAAACAAACCTAACTCCCGGCCGAGCTTGCGATGGTCCCGTTGGCGGGCCATCTCAAGACGCTCGAGATGCTCCTTTAACTCCTGCTGTGTGGCGAACGCTACTCCATAAATACGGGTGAGCATTGGATTGTCACTGCGGCCTCGCCAGTAGGCTCCTGCCATCGCTGTAAGGGCGAAGGCTTTCACATAGCCGGTGTCGGGAACGTGTGGCCCACGGCAAAGATCCACAAACTCACCAACTTGGTAGACCGTAAGCGTCTCATTGGCGGGAATCTCACGAATCAGCTCGAGTTTGTACGGCTGATGAGCAAAAACCTCGAGAGCTTCCTCGCGGGAAAGTTCCCGTCTTAAGAATGGCAGGCGTTTAGCCGAAAGATCTCTCATGGTTTGTTCAAGCAGCGGCAAGATATCCTCGCCTACTGCAACCGGGAATTCAAAATCGTAGTAGAAGCCATCCTTAATCGCAGGCCCGATTGCAAACTTGGCGCCAGGGTAAAGCTCAAGGACAGCGTGTGCCAGAATGTGCGCCGCCGAATGCCGCATGACTTCAAGCCCCTGGGGCGAAGTGCTTGTCACAATGCTAAGCGAATCCCCGTCACGGAGAACCCATGCAAGATCGACCAGCTTTCCGTTGACTTCTGCAACCACTGCGTCTCTGGCCAATCGCGGACTGATCATGTGAGCGGCTTCAAGCGCAGTTGCTTCCTCGTTAAGTTCCAGCCAAGATTCGTCCGGCAATTTGACCTTCATTCATCATCCCCCAGGTACGGCGCCGTTTCGGTCCACGGGCGTAAAAATAGCCCCGATTGGGGCCAGTCCAACTCGGGAGAACGCAATCTGCGCACTCCTTACTGATGGCGAATGTTTACCTGCTTGCCTCTCTTCTTGCGATGCTTCTTTAGAACTACCTTCTTCTTCTTGTTCACGATTCACCTCTTTACCGGGAAGTGAAGTGGGCGCTACTGGATTTGAACCAGTGACCTCTTCCGCGTCAAGGAAGCGCTCTCCCCCTGAGCTAAGCGCCCAACTCAAGCCGGGATAATACTAGGACCGAATCAAGCTGGCAAGAGTCTCGCGGCGGAAATGACAGCGACGGGGCAAACAAAGAGGCGACGACCGGACTTGAACCGGTGTAGCGGGTTTTGCAGACCCGTGCCTAGCCACTCGGCCACGTCGCCCTAACTATGCGTCCAAGAAAATGGAGCGGATGAAGGGATTCGAACCCTCGACCTTCTGCATGGCAAGCAGACGCTCTGGCCAGCTGAGCTACATCCGCCCAAAACCTTTCCGGGTCCAGCATTATAGACCAGATTCGCTGTGTTCGTCCAGAGCCTTGTTAACCAAGGCATCGGCGCGACCGTTTTGTTCCCGAGACACATGTGTTATCGCAAACCGAGCAAGACGTCTGATCCGCCGAACGGCCTCATCATAGAGAGGCCGGAGCAGTTCACTCTTAACCTGGTACTCTCCACGCAGCTGCTTGACCAGAAGCTCCGAGTCCGAGTGGACCTCAAGCTCACTTGCTCCCCGCTTTTCCGCAAGCTCAAGCGCCGCAAGCAAAGCTTTATACTCGGCCACATTATTGGTGGTAACTCCGATGACCTCGGCTCTTGCTTCCACCGGTCTCCCACTCGAATCTTCCATCCATACCCCTATAGCGGCTAGACCGGGGTTACCTCGCGACCCCCCGTCTATCCAGGCACGCACCATCCCTGCGGATCTAGAGGCTCTTACCTCGAGCCCCGCACCTCCCGGAGCACGCCAGGCTGATGCCCACGCTTCGGAAATGAACATCTCTACACCGTGAGCAGCAAGCGTCCCACTTGCGCCCTTCGCCCATCGCTGGAAGGCCCACCACTCAAGATCGCCGTGCGGCACATTTATCAAAGCCAGGCCAAGAGCTTGCGCCCTTTCTGCGTCGTGATATGTGAGGTCGCCAGTTACCAAGACATCCGCCCGCTTCACCGCAGCCTCCAACAAGCTCCGACCACTCCCTGGAACAACAGCTGCACGGCTTATCATCGCCCTCGGAAGCCCACAGTAACTGACTTGCGCGCAGCCAAACGTCTCGACGACTTTCTCAACAAACTGAGAAAGCGGAACAGCTTGCTCTAAGTTTCCTACTCGCCCGAGACCGACTTTCGGAAGAACGTCATCCACCGGGTACACATCAAAAGCGGGCTCCTCATAGGGATGAGCCGCCACGTAGGCTGCAATTACCTCTCGTAATTTCCAACGCGGCACGACCGTTTCCCATCTGATTTCCGAGACACGCTCTTGGCGGCCAACCTCGCCCAGATATGGGTGAGCTTCATCTCCCGGCCTAAACCACCCTGTTCCCTCCAAAGAAAAAGCACAGTCGAAGTAGTCGCCTATGCGTCCCGCTCCTGCTCGAAACACGGCACGCGCCACCTCTTCAACGCTTTCTGGGGGAATGAATCCAACGAACTTTACCCAGGCTACCGAGAACTGCTCTAACGGGGAGGTAGCGACGAGCCCAAGCTCCCCAGCGGCTATGTCGGCCAGGCCGCCCTTTGCAGAGTCAACATTCGTATGAAACGCAATGAGATTGCGACCTTCGGTAACAATTCGGCGTAGCAGAGTTTCGCGGGGTCGCCCCTCGACCAACGAGGTGACGGGCGAAAAGAGCAGCGGATGATGGGTCAGCAGCGTGTCACAATCAAGGGACCTAGCCTCGTCAAGTACAAGCTCGTCGGCCTCAAGCGCGACAAGCAGCCGCTTGGCTTGTGCGCACGGATCTCCGACTAAGAGTCCGCAGTTGTCGCCAGGCTGGGCCAGGGCCAAAGGTGCTAGCTTATCAAGTAAACTAATGACCTCACTTATCTTCACTGTAACCGCCCCTCTCCAGTAGTGTCGCCCGTTCTTGCCGACACGACCTTGCTAAACTGCTCCAACACTAGCATTTACTGGATAGCGTGCAAGAATTACGGCATACACACCGGGAGGTGATACATGCTCGAGTTTGAAAAACAAATCGAGGTTCTACGGAGGAACTTTGCCCAATCCTCGATGCCTGTACTGTCAATCTACTCGGACGTCAACCCAGCTAAACCTGAAAACGCGGGCAAAGCATGGCTTAAGCGCGTAAAGAATGCTATCCACAATCTTCCGGAGATCCGGGGTCAAGATAGTAAACGTGACACAAGACTCTACGACAGGGTGCTTGAGCTTCTGGAAAGCGAGCGCCCTGAAGCTCGAACACTGGCTCTGTTTGCTCTTCGCGACGAGCAGGGAGAGCTCCTAGCGGAGCGCCTGGACCTGCAAGTAGACCTCCCAGTGGTAGACCTGGCCAACGGTCGGGTAGAGGCCCGCTTTGGTAAGCCGTACTTGACCCCTCTTCTTTTTGCTGTAGACGAATACGAACGAGCCGGAGTTCTTCATCTCGAAGGAACGCGCTGGCGCTTTTACGAAGTGTTTCTCGGAGAGATTCGCGAGGAGGAAGATCTTTTTGCTGAGGTTACTCCTGAGGACTGGGAAGAATTGGCAGGGCTCTCCGCTCGCCTCGCTCAGGTTTTCGCCGTGCGCGCCGGCCGTCCGGGAGGGAGGTCCGACAAACTAAATCCGCGGGATCGCGCTTCCGCCAAGGTGTCCACTTGGATGCAGCGAATCTATGGGCGACTGTCTGAGCTCCTAGACGCAGCAATTGATCGCCTCGGCATAGAGAGACTGGTTCTCATGGGGGAACATTGGCAGATAAGTCACTTTGAGGGCTATCTCAGTCGCGGTACGCGCAGACTCCTCGTAGCCAGAACCCCGCACCCTCGTGGTCTCCCGGCACCCACAAAGAACCAGCTGCTCGAGAGAATCCTGCCTGCGCTGGAAGAAGTCGAAAGACGAGCGGAACTCGATCTCCTGGATCGGATCAGACAGCAGCCTGGACTCTGGGGAATGGACCCAGTGCTGGACGCCCTACAGCTCGGACGAGTACAGGTTTGGGTTCTCCCCTGGTCACTTGAGGCACGCATTTGGCGTTGCGAACAAGAGAAGTTCGTCGCTGCTACTCCCGATGTGGCTCGAATCATCTGTGAGCACCCGCAAGAGGTGCCGCTGCGGGACTATGTCTGGGAACTGGCCGCTGAATTTGGAGCACGAGTGGAGTTTGTCCGCGGGCCGGCGGAGCAGCAGGTGCTAACTGAGATGGGTGGCATGGCTGCACTACTTCGCTGGTAGAGGCCTTCGCTGGTAGAGGCAAGACCACAAAAGGGAGGAGCGGCGGAAAAATAATGGGCCCAGCAGGACTCGAACCTGCGACCGGCCGATTATGAGTCGGCAGCTCTAACCAACTGAGCTATGGGCCCACGCACAAGCTTCATTCTAGCGCATGAAAAGCTTACCGTGCGGGCTGGGTAGCTTTTTCAAGCACAAACACGCCATAGCCCGCACGGAGATTCGGCCAAAAGCGAACCTGCTTGCGAGCGTTCATGCAGAACTCCTTGACAATCCTTATGCCCTGCTCACGAGCAAAAATCCGAAAATCCTTGATGCTAAGCGAGTGAACGTTGGGAGTGTCGTACCAAGGATAGGGCAGGGCGTCGGTCACAGGAGCTGTGCCCTTGAACAACAGCTGCAGCCGTGCTTGCCAGTGCGCAAAGTTTGGAAAACTGGCGATCACGTAACGCCCCACACGCAGAGCTTCGCGTAGCACAGCCTTAGTGTCGCGCGCTTCTTGCAAAGTCTGACTCAGAATGACGTAATCGAAGCTCGAGTCTGGGTAGTAGGTCAGTGCTTCGTAGAAGTCACCATGGTGAACCGTCAGCCCCTTAGCCACCGCTTCGTAGACTCGCTCCTCCACAATCTCAATGCCGGTTCCCTTAACCCCCTTCCGGTCCACTAGCAGCTTAAGCAATGTACCCTCGCCGCAACCCAGGTCAAGAACTCGAGAGCCAGGGGCAACTGTATCCACAATAAACAGGTAGTCTCGGCGCTGTCCGTCAGCTGTCTGCAAGAGTCTCTTAGGCAAACCGCACCCCTCTCAGTCGAGCGGTGGTGTCGAGGAAATGTGAAATCACCCGCCGCAGCTCTTTATTGTCGAGCAGAAAAGCATCGTGACCGTGAGAGGACTGCATCTCAATGTATGAACAGTCGAGACCGTTACCTCGCAAAGCACGCACAATCTCCTTGGACTGGTAAGGAGGATATAACCAGTCACTGCTGAAAGCTATGATGAGAAAGCGCATGTCATCCGGAAGGTCCCTGAACGTCTCCTCCAACACCCCGTGTCCGCCGGTCAAGTCGAAGTAATCCAGAGCCTTAGTCACGTACAGGTAAGTGTTTGCATCAAAGCGACGAGTGAAAAGCTCGCCCTGATGGCGGAGATAGCTTTCCACCTCAAAATCCAGCGAGAAGTCATATCCGAGTGATTCCTTATTCCGCAACCGCCGACCAAACTTCTCCCGCATAGCCTCATCGGACAAATAGGTAATGTGGCCAATCATGCGGGCTACCGCTAGACCGTTGTCTGGAGGTTGGCCGTGGTAGTAATTGCCGTTGTTCCAATTCGGGTCGCTCATGATCGCCAAGCGTCCCACCTCGTTAAAGGCGATCTGCATCGGTGAGTGCTTCTGTGTGGCTGCTATAGCAATGCACGACGCCACAGCCTCGGGGTAGGAGACAGCCCACTGCAAAGCTTGCATTCCCCCCATGGACCCGCCCACCACCGCCAGAAGTTGCTCAATGCCAAGGTAGTCAATCAGCAACTTCTGAGCTCGCACCATGTCAGGGACGGTAACAACCGGAAAATCAAGAGCATATTCCCGCCCCGTGGCAGGATTTATGCTGCTGGGTCCAGTGCTTCCCTTACAGCCGCCAATAACATTGGAACAAATGACAAAGTAACGGTTGGTATCAATGCCCTTCCCGGGTCCTATCATTGTCTCCCACCAACCAGGCTTGGAGTCGCCAGGATAGTAGCCAGCCGCGTGTGCGTCTCCGGAAAGAGCATGAAGGACCAAGACCGCGTTTGTGCGATCTTCGTTTAGAGCTCCGTAAGTCTCATACGCGATGGTGACCGGCTTTAGGCGCTGACCCGAATCAAGGTCCAGCCCCTCCTCAAAGGTCACCGAATGCAGCACCACAATGCCTACAGACTCCCCGAGAGCTTCTTTGCTAAGTATGTAGTCACTCATAGAAGTTGAAACCTACCCCTACATGGAACTCCAAAAGTACTTACCCGCGGAACTTGTTGGTGATCGGGAGGCGACGATCTTTGCCAAAGGCCTTCGGCGTGATTCTCACCCCTGGTGGCGCTTGCCTGCGCTTGTATTCGTTCCCGTCGATCATCGCCACAACTCTTTGCACGAGATCTCCATCAAGACCGGAATCAGCGATTTCCTCGATGCTTTGGTCTTCCACTACGTAAGCCTCTATTATTTGGTCAAGGATCTCGTACGGGGGCAAAGTATCCTGGTCGGTCTGGCCAGGAGCAAGCTCCGCCGACGGAACACGATCTATCACCGACTGGGGTATGGGACCGTCCCCAGGACCAAGCGAATTGCGATACTTTGCGAGCTGATAAACCAAAGTCTTGGGGACGTCCTTAAGCACGGCGAACCCCCCAGCCATGTCTCCGTAGAGCGTCGCGTACCCGACCGCCATCTCGCTCTTGTTACCAGTAGTCAGAACAAGCCAACCAAACTTGTTGGACAAAGCCATAACCAAATTGCCTCTGATTCGAGCCTGAATATTCTGCTCGGTGATTCCAGGGTTGTGCTCGTCCACAAAGGCCGAGAGGCTCTCCAGGTAAGCCCGATAGATGCGCTCGATAGATATCTCGTAGAAGTTTATGCCAAGCCGCGCCGCGACCTCGCGGGCATCAGCCCGCGTGCCTGCGCTTGTATAACGAGAAGGCATGGAGACAGCCGTAACCTTCTCAGGGCCCAAGGCATCGGCTGCTATACAAGCCGTTAAGGCTGAGTCGATTCCTCCGCTGATCCCCATGACCACCCGCTCAAACCCATTCTTGAGCGCGTAATCGCGTACCCCCACACGGAGGGCTTCGTACACCTCAGCTTCTCGCTCCAGCAAGGGAGCCAATCTTTCACCTGTGACAAGGGACCGCGCAAGGCTGGTACAGCCGGTTGCCGTGTTCTCAGGCAGACGGAGCGGAAAAACCCGCAGAGGCCACGTCGATCCATCGCAGCTAGAGAGCGGGCGCTCAGCATGACCCCCGTTCACCTCCACCAACAGCAGATCTGGAGAGAATTGGGCGGCCCGAGCGATGAGATTTCCAGCGGGGTCCATGACCACGCTGTGACCATCGAATACAAGCTCGTCCTGTCCTCCCACGCCGTTGACGTAGACGAGGTGAGCACCGCAGGTCACTGCCCGCTCTGCCAGCATCTGTTCCCGCTCAATTCCCTTGCCCACGTGGTAGGGAGACATGGAGATGTTGATTAGCACTGTGGCTTTACCAGCCAAGGCCGCGGTCACAGCCGGGCCATGCCCGTCCCAGATATCCTCGCAGACACTGAGAGCCACTCTGTCTCGTCCGGTATCTAGAATCATTAACTCGGAGCCAGGCGCGAAGTACCTTTTTTCGTCAAAGACGCCATAGTTCGGCAGAAGTATCTTCCCGTACCAAGTGGCTATTCGACCCTCGGCCAGCACCACCGCCGCGTTGAACAAGCGACCTTCGGAGACGAGAGGAGCCCCCAACACCATGACGAGCCCCGGACACGCTTGAGCAACTTGCTCCAGCGTCTCCCTGCATTTGAGAACAAAGTGCTCCTTGAAAAGAAGATCCTCCGGTGGGTACCCACACACCGCAAGCTCTGGAAAGACAACTACCTGCGCTCCAGCTTCGCTGGCTTTCTGCGCCTGACTTATGATCAGAGCCCTGTTAGTTGGAAAATCTCCAACTACAGAGTTAATTTGCGCAAGCGCGACACGCATACTGTTTTCCTTTTCTCGAAACTGTTAGCCCTCTTGCTTGAGTACAGCAAGTAACTCCTGCGTCTTTTCGTCCAATAGTTTGCGGTCGCCCCTGGTTTCGACGTTCAGCCGCACAACAGGCTCGGTGTTGGACGCTCTTACGTTAAACCTCCAACGGTCAAATTCGACGCTCAGACCGTCCAGCTCGTCTATAAAGAGCGCCTCTTCCTCATACTTCTTCCGCAAAGCGAGCAGAGCGCTTGCAGGATCGGCCAGCTTTAGGTTGATCTCGCCGCTTACCGGATAACGAGCCACCCTCTCTTCCACCAACGCCGACAACGGGCGCCCCTCTTCGCTCATCGCGTCTACCACCAGCAGCCACGGGATCATGCCGCTGTCGCAATAAGCAAACTCTTTGAAATAATGATGGGCTGACATCTCCCCCGCGTAAACCGCGTCGACTTCGCGCATCTTTTCCTTCATGAAAGCGTGGCCGCTCTTGGACACTACTGGTGTGCCGCCAGCGTTGCATACGATTTCTTGTGTATTCCAAACGAGTCGTGGGTCGTGCACAATCTTTCCACCTGGGTGGCGGCGCAGAGCCCTCTCCGCAAGAAGACCAACAAGGTAGTAGCCCTCTATGAATACTCCCCGTTCGTCGAAGAAAAAGCAGCGATCAAAGTCGCCATCCCAGGCCAAGCCCAGATCGGCTCCCTCGGCAAGCACCGCCTCGGCTGTTTGCGTCCGGTTTTCTGGCAACAACGGGTTGGGGACCCCTTTGGGGAAATTCCCGTCCGGTTCATGGTTTAGTTTGACAAGCTTCAAAGGAAGGTGGGGCTCGAGGAGATCTAGGACCGGACCAGCCACGCCGTTGCCGGCATTCACAACCACTTTAAAGGGACGCATCCGGCTCGGATCTACATAAGAGAGCAGATGCTCAATGTAGCGAGGACGGTTGTCCAGCCGAGTGACCGATCCCCGCGGTCTAGCGCCCCTCTCACGACAAGCCTGCTCAAGACTCCACCCAGAACGCTCGGTCAAGCTCCTGTACACCAGCTCACGCATCTCTCTAAGGCCGGTGTCTGCGCTTATGGGCCTTGCCCCCTCGCGGGTAAACTTCATGCCGTTATAGTCCTTGGGGTTATGACTAGCAGTGACCATTATTCCGCCGTCCATACCCAAGGACCACGTGGCGAAGTAGACCTCCTCGGTCCCAACTAGTCCAATGTCGACTACGTCAACCCCGCAAGCCGTCAGCCCGCTGCACAGCGCTTCCTTAAGAGGAACACTGCTCAGACGTACATCGTGGCCGACAACAACCTTCCGAGGCCGCACGAGGTACGCGTAGGCTTGGCCAATAAGAAAAGCCAACTCCTCATCGAGTTCATCTGGAACACGGCCACGAACATCATAAGCCTTGAAGCACTCAAGCCGCTGCAATATTTCCCTGTTTTCGCCCATGGTTTAATGCCTCTCCTGCACCAAGGGTTTGCACCATGCCGCGGTATTGCTTATACTACGTGACTGCAACGCTCCTCGGTAGCTCAATGGTAGAGCACCTGGCTGTTAACCAGGGTGTTGCAGGTTCGAGTCCTGCCCGAGGAGCCTTTTGTTTGGCCACGGGCCAAACGGAGCAAGCCAAAGCCCTGACAAGACTACAACTTGCGCAGTACCCCGATGACCCTGCCAATAATACGCGGTTCGCGAGTGACTATTGGCTCCATGTGGTCATTCTCAGGCTGAAGTCTGACGGCCTCTCCTTCGCGGAAAAAACGTTTGAGAGTGGCCTCGTCACTCAGCAGGGCCACCACAATGTCGCCGTCTTGGGCCCACTCTTGCCGTCTGACCACCACAATATCCCCATCTAGAATGCCGGCCTTAACCATCGAGTCTCCCGACACTCGCAGAGCAAAGCATTCCTCACCACTCGCCAAAAACCGAGGGATTTCCAAGTAGTCCTCGACGCTCTCCTCGGCCAGCACCGGAGAACCGGCCGCCACTCGCCCAACAAGGGGTACCCGAACAAGACGATCTTGGAGTGCACGCCTTGTCAGAACCTGAGTTTTCCCCTGTCTGCTACGAACGACTTCGAGTGCACGACGCTTGGGTCCCTTGCGTTTAAGGAAGCCCTGGGCCTCCAGCGCCCTAAGGTGGCCATGCACTGAGGCCGGTGAGCTTAGTCCCACCGCCTGCGCAATCTCACGCACCGTGGGCGGATAACCCTGGGTGGCAAGCGCCTCCTCAATTACCGCAAGAATCTCTTGCTGCCTTTCCGTGAGGGTCACTAAGCATCTTCTCCCGAACATTCGTTCGCCCGCGAGTAGTATAAAGCATCACTAGTCTCGACACAAGGCAAGGGTGTTGACGACTGGCGCTGGTGGTCCTATACTCACGCATGCCTATGGTACATGTCCGAGTGGCGGAATTGGCAGACGCGCTAGGTTGAGGGCCTAGTGAGTGTATAACTCATGGGGGTTCAAGTCCCCCCTCGGACATATCCTCACACTGTTTCTGACGCCCCCGCCAAGGGTACACTCTCTCCGTACCTATCCGTAGGACCATCTTATACGATACGACCTACCGGAGGTTCTGCATGACTCAAGTCCCTAAAGAGCTGGGTGTCGAAGATACCTATCGAGCTTGCGACCCCTCACTCTTCGTTTTCTCGAGCACTCAAGAGCTGCCGGAACTTAATGACATAATTGGACAGGACCGCGCCGTCGCGGCGGTAGCCTTCGGAATGTCAATCGAGAACGACGGCTACAACATCTTCGCCCTAGGCCCAGCAGGCACTGGCAAAGCTACCACCGTGCATGCCTTCCTTTCGAAGCTTGCTGCTACGCAACCAGTGCCAGATGACTGGGTATACGTCAACAACTTCGCACAACCACACAGGCCTAAGGCGCTTCGTCTTCCGGCCGGCAAGGGGCGTGAGTTTTCCAGAGACATGGAGAAGTTGGTCGAGGACCTGCGTGTAGCCATTACTCACGCGTTTGAGTCAGAGGAGTACGAGAAACAAAAACGGGCCATTGCCCAGCAAATCGCTGAACGCCAGGAAGCTCTCCTTAGCCAGCTGAACCAAAAAGCAGAGGCCGAAAACTTCGCGATGGTGCGCACTCCAGCAGGACTTGCGTTTGCCCCACGCACCGCCCAGGGCGAAACGATGTCCCGAGAGGTGTATGAGTCTTTGCCACCCGAGGAGCAGAAGCGCATTGACGAGGCGCTCGAACGCCTAAACGAAGAGCTTCAACAAGTTATGCGGCAGGTTCGCCAGGATGAGCGCAACGGAAGAGAAGCCGTCCGCCAACTGGACCGCGAGGTCACCACGTTTGCAGCTAAGCACCTAGTCGACGAAGTGCGCGAACGATGGGCGGCTGTGCCCGGCATTCCTGAGTACCTTGACGCCGTCCTTGCTGACGTGGTCGAGAATGTCGATGATTTTCGGCGCCCAGAAGATGAGGGGCCTGTCACCTTTATGGGCGTTCCTATCTCGCCCCGGCAAAGAGCTGAAGGGGCATTCCGCAAGTATAGGGTCAACGTCCTTGTGGACAACTCCGGTCTTACTGGAGCACCCGTCGTCACCGAGAGCAATCCGCTGCTTCAGAACCTTGTAGGAAGAGTTGAGCACCTGGCTCAATTTGGAGCCCTGGTCACAGATTTCAACATGATAAGACCCGGGGCTTTACATAAAGCCAATGGTGGTTTCCTGGTTCTGGAGGCCCGCGAGCTTCTGCTTAAGCCTTACTCGTGGGACGCATTGAAACGCACACTAAAGACCGGCGAAATACGTATCGAAGATGTTGCTCAGCAAATAGGTCTCGTTACAACTGCGACTCTCGATCCAGAGCCGGTGCCCTTTAAAGCCAAGATCGTGCTCATTGGCGAGCCCTACATCTACTACCTGCTATACGCGTACGAACCGGACTTTCAGGAGCTGTTTAAGGTCAAAGCCGACTTTGACACGATCGTGGATCGAACGCCCGAAAACGAGCAGCTCTACGCCCGATTTATCGGTCAGTTTTGCCGGGAAAAGGGCCTTCCTCATTTTGCCCCGGACGGAGTTGCCCGCGTGATTGAGCACTGTTCGCGGCTAGCTGAGGATCAGCGAAAGCTGACTACTCGCTTCTTAGACGTAGTTGACGTCCTCACCGAATCAGCGTACTGGGCCAAGGTCGATCGCCCCGGTCGCCGCACCCCGGTAGTGCGACGCAAGCACGTGGACCAGGCCATTCAGCAACGAATCTACCGCTCTAACCGCATTGAGGAACGCATTAGAGAGATGATCGCTGACGGAACCATCATGGTTGACACCAGGGGCGCGGTGGTGGGCCAGGTTAACGGGCTTTCCGTGATTTCACTGGGAGACTACGCCTTTGGCCGCCCAAGCCGAATAACCGCTACCCATCGCTTGGGAGACGGGGAGGTCATCGACATCGAAAGAGAAGTGGAGATGGGCGGGCCAATCCACTCAAAAGGGGTGCTTATTCTTGCTGGCTATCTGGGTGCCAAGTATGCTGCCGATCTTCCCCTCTCTTTGTCTGCGCGGCTTGTGTTTGAACAGTCTTACTCAGGTGTCGAAGGTGATAGCGCCTCGTCTGCCGAACTCTTCGCCCTACTCTCGTCCCTTTCGGGAGTACCTATACAGCAGCGCTTTGCGGTGACTGGGTCGGTTAACCAGCGCGGTCAGATTCAGGCCATAGGCGGGGTTAATGAGAAGATAGAGGGCTTCTTTGCGGTCTGTGAAGCACTGGGACTTCGTGGCGATGAGGGCGTAGTCATCCCCAGAGCAAACGTTCGCAGTCTAATGCTAAACGAGAGAGTCCGCCGAGCAATCGCCCGGGGGCGCTTCCACATCTACCCTATATCTACCGTCGATGAGGGAATCACCTTGTTAACAGGCATACCGGCGGGCTCGCTAAGACGCGACGGCAAGTATCCTCCAGGCACCATAAACCGACTGGTGACCGACCGTCTAGTGGCTCTGGCTGAGCGCGCCAGAGAATCCGCAGCAAAGAAAGAAAAGGGACACGAAGAGACGGCGCGCGGAGCTTAGCCGGGAGGCTAAGCTCCGCGCGCCTCCATCGCAGCTTGCAACTACCGCTTGGCGGCTATTTGCACCCTTGTGAGATTCGCTCGGTCGGGCTCAAAGAGCCGATTCGTGCGAACGTCAGGGCTAAACCATGGCAGGAAAACGATGCCAGCTGGAACTCTCTCGGTTACCCTGGCCCGCACTTCAACAGAGCCCTGGGCTCCGCTTACCACAACCACTGCGCCATCGGCCACGCCTAGTCGCTGCGCGTCTGCGGGATTAAGCTCCAGCAGAGCCTCGGACGCAAGGGCCGAGGTGCCGCGAGCACGCCGCGTCCATTCACCTGTTCCGTGGTGTTCGCGCACTGATCCGGTGATCAGGAGAAAGCCGTCGGTCGCGTCCAGTTGGAGAGCCTTAGCGGGGGGTCCAGGGATCACGCTGACATGGGCTGCTGGTTGTCGCGTATCCACAGTAGCCAGCAAACGCTGCCATTCGTCTGTAATCTCATCAGCATTTCGGTAGTCCCATGCAGCTCCGAGTGCATTTGCTATCCGCTGCACCGCTTGCCAATCGGCAAGGCATTCACCCGGAGCAACCACCGCTGCCTGGAGACTCTGTATAACACGTTCGCTATTGGTGAAAGACCCGTCTGTCTCAGCAGGTACGCACGCCGGAAGGACTACGTCGGCCATCTTGGCTGTCTCAGTAAGAAAACTGTCATACACCACAAGGAAATCCACCTTTTCCAAGGCCCCCCGCGTGGTGCCCTCTCCTGCCAACTCCAAAACAGGGTCAGCACCGAAAACCATGAGGCACGCGAGCTCACCTCTCGCTGCAGCAGCAATGGCCTCGCCTACTCCTAACCCGGCACTAAGGCCGGCAAGCGAAACCCCCCAGACCTCTTCGCACCTGGTCCTGGCTTCTTCGTCTGATAGTGCTTTACCAGCCGGCAGCCTGTTTGGCCGGACCCCCAGATCTGCTAGACCCTGAGCGTTAGCCCCGGAACGGAGGAAGAAAACGTCACCTGCTTCCCCGGCGGTACTATCCAGCAAGACCAAGTTGCAGAGAGCTGTAGTTATCGCGTTGGCATCTGGTCCAGAGGAAACGCCGGTTCCCAAGACGACAGCCAACCTACCTGCCCGACCCAGCACATCGGCTGCTTCGATCAGACTGTTCAGCCCGACCCCGGCAGCGTTTGCCTCTGCCTCCGGGTCCACCTGGGCAAGTTGTGCGCGCAGTTCGGCCAACGGGCCTGTTTCGCCTATCTCAAGCGACCCCGTCCTTGCCTTGAGCTCAAGAATCTCGCGCAGAATCACCCGCAAGGCAGCAAGATCTCCGCCCGCGCGAACCTGCAGATGGATGGAAGCCTTGGCCGCAATTTCTGTGCGCCGGGGATCCATGACAATCACGGTCTTGCCCGTACGCAGGGCTTTAATTACTTCCAGTGCAAAGACTGGGTGGGACTCGGTGAGATTTGATCCCACGACCAAGATTGCCTCAGCCTGAGCCAGGTTCTCCCGCGTGCCTGTACTACCCGGCCTGCCGAAAGTCGCACGCAGAACTTCCTCAACAGCAGCAGCGTTTTCCCGCTCAACCGAGCCCAGATTGTCCGACCCTAGGACCGCCCTCATCATTTTCTGCAGCAGGTACGCCGCCTCGTTGGTGACATGCGTGCCAACCCACGCCGCTATGGCCTTCGCCCCTCGGGCTGCTTTGGCCGCCTGTAACTTGTCGCGGACTACCTCTAGAGCGTGCTCCCACGTGGTCTCTTCCAGATCTCCGGTGGCGCTGCGAATTAAAGGAGCCTTGAGGCGATCAGGAGCAGAGACATAGCCAAACCCGAAGCGCCCTTTAACACACAGGTTTCCTCGGTTGGGCTCCTTGTCGAGGTCGGCTGAGACTTTCACCACTTTGTTCCGATAGGTATGAAGAACAATCTGGCATCCGTCGCCGCAGTAGCCGCAGGTGCTAGAGATCTTTTCTGTCTGCCATGCTCGCGCCCCGTCCTCGCTACGCTGCGTAACAATGGCTCCCACCGGGCACGTGCTTACGCACTGACCACAAGACACGCAGCCTACCTCGCGCAGAGGCAGCCGATATGGGGTGTCGACCTCGCTATCGTAACCTCGGCTTAGGTAGCCCCAACAGCCTATCGACATCACCTCGCGGCAAATGCGCACACACCGCCCGCACAGGATGCAACGCGCAGGAAAGTGAGCGATGTTTGGATGATCGCCCGGATTGCCGGTCACCGGGCCGCGCCACCCCCATGGCACCATGTCGACCAAGTACTCATAGGCGTAGTCCTGAAGCCGACAGTCTCCTGCAGCTTCGCACACCGGGCAGTCAAGCGGGTGGTTAGTCAGAAGAAGCTCCAGTACAAATCTCCGCAATTGCATGATCTTGTCGGAGCGCGTGTAGACCTTCATACCTTCCTGCACGGCGGTCCCACACGCTGCCATAGGACCTCGAGCTCCTTCCACCTCGACAAGACACATGCGGCAAGCCCCGTAGGGCTCGAGACGTGGATCGTAGCAAAGGGTTGGAATCTCAATGCCCGCAGCCCGGGCCACTTCCAGAATGGTTTGCCCCGGCCGGGCCTGGATCTCCCTCCCGTCTATTGTCACAGTGATTACTTGACCCCCCGAGGTATCAGCGGCAGCGGACATCACGACCTCCTCACAGCGTCAAAACGGCACTTCTCGTAGCAGGCGCCGCACTTTATGCACAATTCTCCATTAATGACGTGGACCTCTTTTCTTTCTCCGGTGATCGCGCCCACCGGACAAACTCGAGCACATGCCCGGCACCCTGTGCACCTTTCAGGATCAATGGCATAGGTGACCAGAGCGGTGCATATGCCTGCACGGCACTTCTTCTGAACTACGTGCTCTTCGAACTCCTCTCGGAAATACTTAAGAGCAGTCAGAACAGGGTTGGGCGCTGTAGCGCCCAGGCCACACAGTGAGCCTATCTTTACCTGCTGCGCAATCTTCTCAAGAAAATCCAAATCGCCGGGGGCACCCTTCCCCTCGCAGATCTTGGTCAGCAGATCGAGCATGCGTTTAGTTCCGATGCGGCACGGGGGACATTTCCCGCAGCTTTCAGACTGCGTGAAACTCAAGAAATAACGCGCGGTGTCAACAATGCAGTTGTCTTCATCAATAACGATCATGCCCCCGGATCCCACAATGGCCCCGGTTTGGTTGATCGTTTCGTAGTCGATCGGCAGATCAAGGAGCGACTCGGGAAGGCAGCCTCCAGAAGGCCCGCCCAGCTGGACCGCCTTGAATTTCTTGTCTTTCTTGATGCCTCCTCCGATCTCAAAAATCACCTCGCGCAGAGTCATGCCCATCGGCACTTCCGCCAAGCCAGTTCGCTTGACCTTGCCCGCCAAGGCAAATACTTTCGTGCCCTTCGATCGCTCATACCCTCTAGAAGCAAAGGCCTCTGCGCCGTTTAGGATGATCCAAGGAACCACAGCCAAAGTCTCCACGTTGTTAATGTTGGTCGGGCGCTTCCACAGGCCCGACTCAGCTGGGTAGGGAGGCCGCAGACGAGGCATGCCACGATCGCCCTCGATAGACTGCATGAGCGCCGTCTCCTCGCCGCAGACAAACGCCCCGGCCCCCTCTTTCACCTTCACATGAAAGGAAAAATCGGAGCCTAGAATGTTGTCTCCGATAAAGCCTCTTTCCTCTGCAGCTTTGAGCGCAATCTTGATCCTGCGTAAGGCAAGAGGATACTCTGCGCGAATGTACAGGTAACCATGGGAAGCTCCAATGGCATAAGCGCCTATAGCCATCCCCTCGAGCACCGCGTGCGGATCACCCTCTAGCACCGAGCAATCCATGAATGCACCCGGGTCCCCTTCGTCTCCGTTGCAAATGAAATACTTGACCCCATCAGGAGAAGGGTACTGCGCGGCAAACTCCCATTTTTGCCCGGTGGGGAAACCAGCTCCACCGCGACCCCGCAGGCCAGAGCGCTTGATTTCCTCCCTCACCTCCGCCGGGGACATCTCTGAAAGAACCTTATACAGAGCCTGGTAGCCGTCGGCCTCGAGATAGTCATCAATATCCTCGGGGTTAATCACTCCAACATGACGAAGGGCCAGCTTCTCTTGGCGCTGGTAAAACGGGTCGTACTCCGTCTCGTGCTGGTCGGTCCGAACAACCCACTCCTCAATCGTTTCCCCGCCCAATATGTGTCGACGGATGATCTCCTCGACCATGGCCGGCGTCACAAGCCCATAGGTCACACAGCTTGACGAACCGTTCCGTCTTGTCTTGATCTCAACGAGTGGGTCCATAGCGCACAGACCCTTACACCCTGTACCTACAACCGAGGCCGAGCGGCAGGAACATTCGTCTTCCCGGGGCTTGATCACTGCGTATACACCGCTCCGGGCAAGCCCCTCCTCAAAAGCTCGCAGCACCTCACGACTACCTGCAGCCACGCCGCCAGTGCCTAAGCATATGCTGACCTCCACCTCGGGAGTAGTGAGTCGCATCCGTTGGGGAGCTGGCTTCTGAAGCATCCGTAGAGTTGCCATTACTTCTCCTCCTCTCCCCCAACCTCTGCACGAAACGCCTTGACCACTTCCACTGCCTTCTCCGGTGTTAGCTTCCCATACGCGCGGTCGTCAATCATGACCACGGGAGCCATTCCACAGGCGCCAACGCAGTGAACCTCCTCAATCGTAAAGAGCATATCCTGGGTGTTTTCCCCTGGGGCAATGCCTAGGAACTTCTCTAGCTCCTCTGATATTCGAGCCGCCCCCGATACGTGGCAGGCCGTCCCATGACAACAACGGATGGTGTGACGAGCGCGAGGTTGCAGCCTGAACTGGGCATAAAAAGTAGCCACGCCCAGCACCTTGCTAAGCGGCTCGTTGGCAGCCTCGGCCACCTGCTTCATAACCCACGGAGGAAGGTAGCCAAAGATAGCTTGTGCTCCCTGGAGCAGAGGAATGACCGCTCCCGGCTCACCCCTGTACCGCTCCAGCAAGTCAACAAACTGCTGCCTAAGCTCTGGATCGACGGCTGAATCCTCGACCAAACCTTGGCTGGCTTCGCTAATCACATCTTTCTTCTGGGTCATCTATGCGCTTCCTCCCGGACGGCCTGTTACTGAAAACGAAACTTAGACAATCGTTTGCCCTATACGAACTGCGCACCAGCGGGCCCGCATGCACGACGAGACCAAGACCCTCTCCATATCGCCGGTAAAATGCGAACTTTTCGGGCGGCACATACTCGACTACTGGAAGCTGCTTTGCGGTGGGTCTCAGATACTGGCCAATCGTCACAACGTGCACCCCCGCAGCCGCCACCTCACAAAGCAACTCCAGGACTTCCCCCTCCCTCTCTCCGAGACCAACCATCCACCCGGTCTTAACCACTACTCCGCCTCTCTCTGCTGCCCACCCAAGTAGACTCAAGGAGCGCCGATAGTCGGCTCCGGGCCGTACAAGCGAGTAAAGCCTGGGCACCGTCTCCAAATTATGGTTAAAAACATCCGGCCCCTCCTCGAGGACTCGGCACAAGGCTTCCTCGCTGCCCTTAAAGTCAGGGGTAAGAACTTCCACAGTGGCCTCGGGCAAGCGAGCGCGCACTGCCCTTATGGTGGCGGCAAAATGAGTCGCACCGCCGTCGGGCAGATCGTCCCGTGTCACTGAGGTAATGACAACATGACGCAAACCCAGAGTATAAGCAGCCTCCGCCACGCGCAGAGATTCGTCAGGATCAAGAGCCGACGGCGTGCCTTTGGCCACAGCACAGAACCGACAAGCTCTAGTGCACGTGTTGCCCATGATCATAAACGTGGCCGTTCCGCAGCCAAAGCATTCCCCGCGGTTGGGACACAAAGCGCTCTCGCAGACAGTGTGAACACTATGATTTCGAAGAACCCGCTCTACTGCACGGGTCTTCTGCGGACTGGGCAAGGGAGTTTTTAGCCATGGCGGCTTGCGCGGATGAAGAAGTCGAGCTGCCACCTCAGTCTCCATCTAGCTCGCCGTCCCTCGACTTGCGGCCTGCGCCATCCCTCGACATGCAGCCTGCGCCACACTCCCACACTGACGTAACCCCATATCCGCAGTTGCCTGTCCTATCGCGACCACAGAATTCCTCTTTCCGATTCCACTCCGATTGGCACTCCAGGACTTCCAATGCAATAGCCTTGGAACCGTCCTTCAGACATCATCCAGCGGATGAGAAACAGACCCTGAGACCCCCGGAGGGGCCCACGGCTCGCGATCCGGCTTATGGTACCAAATACCTGTCGCCCCCAGGCAACAATCTCAGAAAGAGTCGAGCCGCTCGCGAGCGGCGGATGTAGCGGCAAGTATCACTTGGGACAAAGGTACGCCAGTTTCGAACGCCACGTGAGCTGCCTGGTCGTACTCGGGATGCAAACTTACGACTTTGTCTCCCCACTTCCCCCACTTCACGGCGACAGGATGCCCGTAGACCTCAACTTCTATAAACCCCCGCTCCGCCACATAACGGTTGGTCACATATCGCCTCACGCCGAGAGTCCCCGTCTCGGCAAACAGCACCTCAGTCAAGGCCATCTCCCGAGCGAGGTCAGTCAGGACGTGCAGCACTGCGCCGGGACGGTTCTTCTTCATTTGAGCCGGAGTCACCCACACGTCGAGCGCGCCCGCTTGCCTCAGCTGGTCAACTGCGTGACCGATAACCTGGGGCGAGACGTCGTCAAGCGTGGTAGCCAGCTCAACGACCGTCCCACTAAGCGACATATCGCCCACAGAGCCAAGCAAGACCCGCAGCACGTTGGGACCACTCTCTAGTTTCATGGCGCCGGCCCCGTAGCCGACTCTTTCCAGATGCAAGGGGGGCAGCGGTTCTTGACGACATCCCAGTTCCCGCACGAGCAGTGCCCCTGTGGGGGTAGTCAACTCTCGCGCCTCGGGTCCTCCCACCACCTGGTATCCCGCCAGCAGCCGCGCCGTGGCCGGAGCCGGAACACCCATCCGGCCGTGCGCTATTTGCACTGTCCCCCCACCAACAGGGATGGTCCCGACGTAAGCCTGAGTCACGCCAAGAGCCTCAACAAGCACGAGGGCGCCCACTATGTCAACCAACGTGTCCACAGCGCCCACCTCATGAAAATGCACTTCACTTATCTCACAGCCATGAACCGACGCTTCCGTGGCTGCGAGGCGACGCACCGCAGAAAGCGCCCGATCTCTCACCCAGTCGGACAACGGAGCGTTTTCAAGAATTCTCTCCATGTCTTCCAGATGGCGAAGCGGAGCAGGCTCCTTCTCTATCACGCTAAAGCGGGTGCAGGCCACTCCCCATTCCACCACGCGTTCAATCCGCAGCTCTACTGGCCCTATGGGCAGTTTCCCTATACATTCGCGCAAGACTTTCTCAAGTCGGCCCTCCGGGTAGTCACAATCAAGCAGAGCTGCCACAAGCATGTCACCCCCAATGCCTGACCAGGGATCGAGATACATGGCCTTTGAGACCCGCATTTCTTTTTCCACGTCCGCGCCCCCGCAGATTGTCACCAGTTGCAAACTCCCTTGTAAACTCATACACTGCAACACGAAAGAATTTATTCAGGCCATGCTACCTCCAGATTTCGACAACGCAAAGTGACTCAGAAGCGCTTAGCTGACTACATTGGCCTTACAGTCCGACGGCTCCGCATGGACAGGGACTTTACGTTACAAGCCCTGGCCGACGAGTCGGGCATCTCTAAGAGCTATCTCGGCGACATCGAGAAGGGGCGCAAGAATCCGACTACTGAGGTATTAGAAGCGATTGCCAAGGCGCTCGGGGTCCCGCCACGCGAACTTCTGTACCACGCTGCGTTGGATGAGGAGGATCCTTTTCTGCAGCCCGAGCAGCTAAGTTTGGAGGATGCTGCCGAGGAGGACGCGGAGACTCGGGAACTGGCACGGCTGGCTCACCGGATGCGCCCGAGCGACCGCCGCTTACTGCTTGATATTGCCCGCCGGCTGTGTCGCTAGAAAAGCGGCCCCTACCAGCCGCCGGGGTTCACGAGGGTCTATGCCCAGCCAAGCTCTCTTAGCCGTTCCTCACCTATCCCATAGTAATGGGCGATTTCGTGAATCACGGTCTTTCGCACTTGCTGGCGAATCGCCTCGTCGTCAGGCCCAGCGATAGCCTCGATTGGCTTTTGAAATATGGTGATGCGGTCCGGGAGGCCTGTATAGTACGCCCCCCGGTTGGTCAGCGGAACCCCATGGTACAGCCCAAGGAGAGCGTACTTGTCCTCTGGTCTGAGCCCGGCTGCTTCCAGATCGGCACGCGTAGGCCACGCCTCAATGTCGATCTGAACGTTCTCCAGGCGGTCAAGAAATTCCGCAGGCAAAGACCGCAGCGCCTCTTCCACCAGTTGTGTGAACCTGTCAATGTCCACAACAGATGATTCCCAGTTCACACAGACGACCGAGTAGAGCGCGGACCGCTGCACCCCGATGGGAGACTCTGTCTTTGTCAGCCGGGGAGGCCTCGGCCAATGTTATGCCCCAGCCCTCCGGAATGAACACAGGGTCGTACCCAAAACCGCCCTCTCCCCGAGGCTCACACGCAACACTTCCCTCGCACGTTCCACTGACTTCAATGACTCGCGCCTCGCACGCTTCCCGGCCGGCCGCCGGGAGAATGAGACATAAAGCGCAAACAAACCGCGCCCGACGGTCGCCGTGTCCCTCAAGCTCCCGCAGCAACTTCGCGACGTTGGCATCATCAGAAGCACCCTGCCCTGCATAGCGAGCCGAGTACACGCCGGGCTTGCCCCCTAAGGCATCAACTTCAAGGCCGGAATCGTCTGCAAGTACCGCTACGCTTCCTCCAAGAGCCCTAAACACCGCCCGAGCCTTAAGCCGCGCGTTGTCTGCGAACGTTTCGCCATCCTCCGGGGGCATATCTACCCACTCAGGCAAAGGTCGCACCCGGAAGGCTCCACCAAGCATGCGCTCCATTTCTTGCGCTTTACCCAGGTTGCGAGTCGCCAGAACCAGCTCGGTTTTTGCACCCACTACCGAACGTTTCCCCTTGTGTTGCTGGCGTAAAGCCTTGTGATTACCTCCATTTGGATCTCTCTTATACGAGAGATTCCCTGATAGGCAAGATCGAGCAACTGCTCGAGCACGCCGCGCCCAAAAGGCTGCGTTTCGGCCGTAGCTTGGACCTCTATAAGCTCACCGCGTCCGGTCATGACCACGTTCATGTCTACCTCGGCAGCGCAGTCCTCCTCATACTCAAGATCAAGCAACGGGACGCCGTCCACTACTCCCACGCTTATGGCCGCCACACTGTCTCGAAGCGGAAGAGTTGGCAACATCCCGCCGTCCACCGCTTTCTTTAGGGCGCTGTGCAGAGCAAGGTACCCGCCAGTGACCGCAGCGCAGCGTGTGCCGCCGTCTGCCTCTAGCACATCACAGTCAACGTAAATTGTCCGATCACCCACGGCAGAAAGATCAACTATCGCACGCAGGCTTCGCCCGATGAAGCGCTGAATCTCGACTGTCCTGCCCTCCTGCCTACCACGAACTGCTTCGCGGGGAGTACGTTCTCTAGTACTGCCCGGCAAGAGCGAGTATTCGGCTGTGAGCCAGCCTGCACCTGAGCCCCGGCGCCAAGCGGGAACACCCGCAACAAGCTGAGCTGTGCAAAGCACACGAGTTCCCCCCAATTCGACCAGAGCCGAGCCGTCGGCTGTATGAATGAAATCTGGAGTTATCTTAAGAAGACGCAATTCATCAGTTGCACGATTTCCTCGGCGCATTGGAGGGGTCATAGTCTCTCCACCTCACGAATGGGCAACTGGAGAAAGCGTGCTCCGACCGTCTTGAACTCTTCCAAGTCGCCGCTGGCAAAGAAACGACAGGAGCCCTCTCGCCCAGGAGCATTCCCAATGCCTTTCCGTCGGATGACTTCGGCCACCTCCTTAGCCGTTTCCTTGGCCGGGTCAATCAAGGCGACATCGGGGCCAAGAAGCCGCCGCAACATCGGGGCTATCAACGGGTAATGAGTGCAGCCTAACACCACAGTGTCAACTCCACTCGCTTTTAGAGGCGCCACACACTCCCGCGCGGCTTGCTCCACCTCTTCCGAAAACACGTCGCCGTCTTGGATTAGAGGAGCGAGTCGAGGACAGCCTACGGCAAATATTTCAAGGCCAGCATCCAACGTCTGCAACGCGAGCTGGTAGGCATGCGAGCGGACAGTGGCCTCCGTTGCCATTAGCCCGACCCGTCTTTCCCTGGTAGCCTGCACTGCCGCTCGGGCCCCAGGCAGGATTACCCCGATTATAGGAGTGGGAAAAGCAGCCTGAAGCTGAGGCAAGGCGGCGGATCCGGCTGAGCTACAGGCAACAACTACCAGCTTCACCCCCAGATCTATGAGCTTCCGCGTGGCTGCCAACGCAAGCTGCCTTAGCTCGCTTAGAGATTTCTCCCCGTAAGGAAAGTTGGCAGTGTCGCCAAAATAGATGAAATCCTCGTGAGGCAGCTGCACTAGGCACTCGTGAAGAATGGTGAGTCCGCCAACCCCAGAGTCAAAAATGCCTATCGGGCGAGTATCCACCCTCGTATATTCATCACTCATAGCGCTGGGATTCTATCAAAACAAGGGGCCGAACACATGTATCTTGCACCACAGAGATAGTCAACCAGCCTTCTTTGCTTGGCTCCCTAGACGTTTACCACCTCGTCTCTTCCCGTCCCGCGGAAGAAGTAAAGAGATATGGCGATCATAAGAGCCGAGACCAGCCAAATGGCCGCGTACTCGCGGTCGTTGTGCAAGAAGGTTCCGCCTATGTCAATGGCTGCCCCGGCCACCAAAGGCGCAATGACATTGGCTAGTCCCCGCATCATTGAAAACATGCCGGTAAACTGCCCTATATGCTCCCGCGGCATGAGACGGATCAGAATCGCATAGGGCAACGTAAGAACTATCGACCCACCAAGTCCAAAAATGGGCAAGAAAACAAAAGCCCACTTAATGTCGTGCAAGAAAGTACCCAGGATGCAGCCTCCTAGGTATACCCATAAGCCAGCACGCATCACCCGAGAGCGCCCGTACCGGTCAGCCAAGTACCCGCTCACAACGCCAGCAACCATGTAAGTGACCCCCACCAGTCCCAGCAGCAAGGCTCCCACCTGTGCTGTCGATCCAAGCGTGTAGATGAAATAAAGCATTATGAATGGGCGCAGTCCCGCAAGCGTGGATTCCCAGAGAAAGCTTGCCACCATGAAACGCTGGATGGGTTTGTTTTGCCTCACCGAGCGAAAAACTCGGCGGACCTCGGCTCTTAGTCCCTGGTGCGGCGGAAGTAGAGAACGATCTGGCTCCGGTTCCCTGATCCTGGCTACTGTAAGGTAGGTGAAAACCATGATGAGCAAGCTACAAAGGATAAAAGGTAGCGGTCGCCAACGATAGAAAAGAATCCCCGCCACCACCATGCCCATGAACATCCCCCCACCCCGCATGAAAGACTGAAAGCCTTGCACCTTGCCATGGTGCGCAGACGGGGTGACATCGGGCAGAAGCGATTGGTAGGGCGATGTATAGAAGTGATAAGCGGCAAAAAAGACAAAGGTCGACACGGCAATGGGCACGTAGCCCGGTTGGAAAGGCGCCAACATCAGCGACGCCGCCATGAACGGCGCAGCAAATATCATGAACGGCTGGCGGCGTCCCCAGCGCTTTGTCCATATCCGATCACTGAGAACCCCCACCCACAACGGAATAAGCGACGAGAAAATCCCTTCGCCGCCAATAGCGAAACCGATGAGTGTCGCCGACCGCGTGTATTCCTTGAGGATGACAGGAAGATAGGTCGTAACCAACGACAAAGCAGTCGAGAAACCGAGAGTGGGAAGTGTCAGAACCAACATGGATCTGACACTCATCTTCTCCCCACTACTCACGCCAACCCTTTCCCATCGCCCCGCTCTCTAGTCGCGACGGCGTACCCGGTTTACCATGTACTTGAGACGATTCTAGCAGAGCAGTCACCGCCCCCTGTCAGCAAACCGGCACAACGAGCCTGGCTCCCTGCGGAACAACGCGCAGCGTATTAGTGACCTGAAGGTAAACGCCGCCCTCCTCCTCAAGCACGGTGGTGTTCGGACATCCGCCCTGAGCTAGATACTGATAGTTAACAAGCACAGCTACCGGCTGCATCTGGGCCCCGCTTTCATCCTTTGCCCAAAAGCGACTCCATCTCACGGTTACCGAAGGGGCTCTACACTTGGCAAACACTTCTGCCCACACCATGGGCCGCTGCAGCCAGGAGCCATTCAGTCCGCGCCCCGACGGAGGAAAGAGATCCCGAATCTGCGTGGTGCTGCCCGTACTTAGGTCTGTAATCTCTGCGCGCCACGCCCCACGGTGCTCGGGAGACGGGTAGATTCTCAATCGGTAAGGGCAGCCAACGCTCCACGGATAAGACACCGTGTTTGGGTCATCGGAGAACCCAGGGAGGGCAGAGATAGTGCCGGTCAGAACTTGACCCTCGGGGTGGCAGGAGTACCCACCCCAGTTTATTGCTCTTGCCTGCGGGTACCGCGCATTCCACTGGAGGCCCGTGTGCGCCCCGCCCCACACACCATGCTCATCGGCCAGATCCACCTGCAACGCCCAGAAGTAAAGCGCCGGGTCACGTGGCGGCACAACAACCTGGAGCACGGCACAAACCTCGACCAGACGCAGCCCGCGGCCGGGCGCGCAAGACGACGACCCTCCTGTACTGGGCATTTCCCAGATCAGATGAAAAGACGAGGCGCGAGCCGAGCGAGCCCGGTCTAACAAGCCGCGTCTTAGACATAGGTTTGTCAACCGGCGAGACATTTCAAACGTTCACATGTTACACGAGGCGCTCCAACTAGGTCCGCACGACGCACTCGCACGAACGGATCTAGGCATGACCTACTATTACCCGCAAACAAAAGTCGCCTTTCCAAGAACGCTGGGGGCCCACCTCGCGTGGAGCTGGTTACATGGCTTTGGAACGCTGGGAAGGAGCGCTCGCCGCGCTACAGTAGGCGGCAGACATCGCGTTTGATTGCTCTACGGCCACCACACTTCTCGCAAAATGGCCAGGGCTCCCCCGGTCGGAGGAGCCCTGACGGTAGCAGCCCTGTAAGCCGGATTCTGTCGAGGGTAGCCATCTATCTAGGCCGTCCGTTACCGAACGGCTCATGCGGCCAACCCGGAGGCATCGGGCGAGCAACCCTCAAGCGCCTCCCTATTTGGCCTTGCACCGGGTGGGGCTTGCCTGGCCGCCGTGTCACCACGGCGCCGGTGCGCTCTTACCGCACCTTTTCACCTTTGCAGCTGGTCCTTGCCTCAGGCCACGAGTCGGACGGGCAAGAACCAGCGTGCCGTGTGTTTTCTGTGGCGCTATCCCTAGGGTTTCCCCCGCTGGGTGTTACCCAGCACCCTGCTCTATGGTGTCCGGACTTTCCTCAGGAAGGTCCCGGGCAACCAGCCCTCCCTTCCCGCGGCTACCCGGGCTGCATGACAAATTATACCCAGAGGGGCACCTAGTTAGACCGCTTCCTTTACAGGGATGGGCATAGCTTTGGCGAAATGACAAGCGGCTTGATGCCCCGGCCCCACAGACCGCAGCTCAGGTTCCTGCTCAGCACACAGAGGAAACTGCGCAATGGGGCACCGAGTGTGAAAGCGACAGCCGCTCGGAGGATCGATCGGGTTGGGTACATCTCCGTGCAGGATGATGCGGGCCCGGCGCCGCTGCTTTTCGGGGTCGGGAACCGGAGCGGCCGAAAGCAGTGCCTGCGTGTAGGGGTGATGGGGCGTGTTGTAGACCTCGCGCCACCCTCCAAGTTCCACAATCTTACCCAGATACATGACTGCGACTCGGTCGCATATGTGGCGCACCACTGCGAGGTCGTGAGCGATAAACAAGTATGTCAGCTTAAACTCCCGCTGAAGCTCCTCAAGCAAGTTCACTATCTGCGCCTGAATAGAAACATCCAGAGCAGAGACCGGCTCATCGCAGATGATCATCTTGGGCCTCAGCATGAGGGCACGGGCGATCCCCACACGCTGTCTTTGTCCGCCGGAAAACTCGTGCGGGTACCGATGGATATGCTCGGGGTTCAAGCCCACAATCTCCAGCATCTCCCGGCAGCGCGCTTCTCGCTCCCGCCGAGTCCCCACCCCATGTATGACCAAGGGCTCAGCCATGATCTCCCCAAAGGTCATGCGGGGATTGAGGGAGGCGTAGGGATCTTGGAAGATAAACTGCACCTCGCGGCGGTAGGCTTTTAGCTTCTTACCGCGCAATTTGAGAACATCCTGGCCAGCAAAGCGGATGCTGCCTGCGGTGGGCTCCAGGAGACGATTAATGCAGCGCCCGGTGGTGGACTTGCCGCAGCCTGACTCTCCCACCAGTCCTAGAGTCTCCCCTTCCTCCACGGTAAAAGAGATGTCGTCCACTGCTTTTACCGTTTTTCCCAAGCGAGAAAGAAGAATCCCTTGTCCCACAGGAAAGTATTTTTTCAGTCCAGAGACCTCCAACAAAGCTGACATCTCTTGCCTACCCCACCTTCCCCGAGGTCTCGGAACGCGTCACCCGATTCTCAAATTGCGCAATGAAATCCCTGTCATACGCAAACAAACAAGCCGAGTAGTGACCTTGCTCAATTTCCGTAAGCTGAGGAGTCAGCCGCGAGCACTCTGGCCGGGCATACGCGCAGCGCGGACTAAAAGCACAGCCCGACGGAAGATTTATCAGGCTAGGAGGCTGCCCCTTAATGGGAGTAAGGGGTTCTTTGGTTTCGGCATCGTGCCGAGGGATGCTTTCAAGAAGTCCCCAAGTGTACGGATGCAGAGGATCGTAAAAAACATCCTCCGCCCGACCATATTCCACCGCCTTGCCGGCATACATTACTAGGATGTGGTCAGCCATGTCCGCCACCACACCGAGGTCATGGGTGATCAGGATGATTGCCGAGCGGGTATTTCGCTGGATTTCCTCCATGAGCTCCAGAATCTGAGCCTGGATGGTTACATCCAAAGCAGTAGTGGGCTCATCGGCGATGAGAATATCGGGGCCGCACGCTAAAGCCATGGCAATCATGGCCCTCTGCCGCATTCCTCCAGAGAACTCGTGCGGATAGCTTCGAGCCCGGGCTTCAGCCTGGGGAATGCCCACCTGCTTTAGGAGCTCCACAGCTGCCTCCCACGCCTCCTTCCGGCTTAAGTTCTTGTGGAGTCTAAGCGGCTCAGCTATCTGGTGTCCAATGCGGTAGACGGGGTTAAGTGAAGTCATGGGATCCTGGAAAATCATGGCAATACGATTACCGCGCAGGCGCTGCTGTTCCTTTTCGCTCAAACTGAGGATACTCGTGCCCTTGAAACGGATGTCCCCGCTTACCACTTTCCCCGGCGGCTCGGGCACAAGACGCATGATGGAAAGTGCGGTAACCGATTTTCCAGACCCAGACTCCCCCACCACTCCCAGGGTCTGCCCTTCTTCTAGGGTGAAGCTTATGCCGTCAACCGCTTTCACCACCCCATCCCGGGTGTAGAAGTACATACGAAAGTCGTCTATCTCAAGGAGAGGCGCCACTACTACTCCTTCATCTTCACGTCTAAAGCATCTCTGAGGCCGTCGCCCAACAGAACAAAGGCAAGCACAGTAGTGAGAATGGCAAGCCCCGGAAACAGCATCATGTGGGGCGCGCTTTGCATGAAAGCCCGCGCGTCGCTCAGCATGTTGCCCCACGAGGGATTGGGCGGCTGCACGCCCATGCCGAGGAAGCTAAGCGCAGCCTCCGTGAGAATAGCGCCGCCGATGCTCATGGTGGCATACACAATTATGGGAGCCACCGCATTGGGGAGAATGTGCCTAAACAGAATGCGCCACGTCGAAGCTCCAAGAGCACGTGCGGCATCGACATATTCGTTTTCTTTAACAGAAAGAACGGAACTGCGAAATACACGAGCTATGCTCGGCCACCCCAACAAGCCGATGGCCAAGAATACATTCTCCAGACCGCGCCTTCCCAAGACTGCGATAAGCGTAATGGCAAACAAGATGTAGGGAAACGCAAAGAAAATGTCGGCCAGACGCATTATGATGGAATCCCAAATTCCTCCGTAGTAGGCGGCAATTGCGCCCATCACCAGGCCGATCACAACCATGATGGCAACTGCCAGCACCCCGACAATGAGCGACACCCTGGCTCCGTATACGACACGCGAAGCGATATCTCGACCCAATTTGTCAGTGCCAAAAGGATGTTCCCAGGAAGGGCCAAGGAGCATGCGTTGGGCGGCGGTTGTCGAATCGATCTCCACCGGATCCCCAAGCCAGCGTGGAACCCACAGGTCAGCCGTGATTGCCACCAGGATAACGATTACAATCCACACCAACCCGGCAATGGCCAGTTTGTTCTTACGTAGGCGTCGCAAGGCGTCGGCCCGCAGGCTGCGCGCAGGCCCCACCAGCTCGAGGCCGGTGTCCTCTAACAGCTCGGCGCCACCCGTAGTTTGGAGTTTGTCAAGATCCTGTCCCACGGCTAGCTCCTAAGCAACACGACGCCCGTATCGAATGCGGGGATCAAGAAACGCGTAGCTGATATCTACGATCAAGTTCAGAATCATGACTATGAAGACAATGATGATGGTTGCCCCCAGCACGATGGGCCAGTCTCTTTGTCCGATAGCCAGGTAGATCTCCCTACCTATGCCCGGCCAGTTAAAGACTGTCTCAGTAAGAACAGTACCGCCCATCATCGCGCCCAAATCAAGGCCAAAGTACGTCACCACAGGAATGAGGGCGTTCTTCATCCCGTGATTCCAAATGACTCGCGCCCGGGACAACCCTTTGGCAGCTGCGGTACGCATGTAGTCCTGCCCCATGACCTCAAGAAGCTGACTGCGCATGATGCGTGCCGCGTAAGCCGTGGACACCGACGCAAGCGTGACCGCCGGCATGATTAGATGCACAATCTGCGGGAACTGATCGCCCCCCATGCCGGAAATGGGCAGGTAAGGCAACCCCCACTGCTTGAATTTAAGGCCAAAAACAAGCTGAAGTAGCATGCCAAGCCAGAAGACTGGAAGGGAGACAAGCACCGAAGTGCTAAGAGTCACTAATATGTCCCAAAATGAGTATCGCCAAACTGCTGAGATTATCCCGGCCAGAATTCCAAATATGATTTCGATGACGATCGCAGCTAGAGCAAGCTTAACCGTGTTCGGAAACTTGCTCATGAGAATGTCGGCCACCGGGCGGCTCTTCTGATACGAGGTGCCCAGATCGCCGTGGATCAAGTCGTTCAGGTAGCGCACATATTGAACGTAGAACGGCTTGTCAAGTCCGTACTTCTTGACTAGCTCGTTATAAAGAGTAGGGCTGATCGCTCGCTCGCCGGTGATCATGCGAATGGGGTCGCCCCCGATCACCCCCGGTGAGCGAAGAATGAAAAGAATAATGGTGACCCCGATAAAAACCGGGATCATTTGCAGGATGCGACGGGCGATATACGCAATCATTTGATCATGCTGTAGCTAGTGCGCACTTGCTTGGCTGAAAAGGATAGCAGAGGCGGGGCGCCCCGCAGGGG
>JAOAGT010000007.1:52625-84303 GCA_026415615.1 Thermoleophilia bacterium
CCCCGCGCCTCCTTCATCCGTCATACGGCCACAGACATTCTTGAACTTCCCACACGTCCTATGGCCGACGCCTTACTGCCGGTCTTTCACTATCCAGGCCTGCTCTAGGTTGTACAGACCCTGCGGGCTCTCAACTAGGCCGCGCACCCGGTCAGAACCCACGCGCCCATGCCGATACATGGTGATGGGGATAACCGGGGCGTCCTCGCCGATCAAGCGCTCAATCTCCTGGTACTTAGCGATACGCTTGTCGGTGTCTACGATAGCGCGCGCCTCTAGCAGAGCCTTATCCACGTCGGGATTGCTATAGAAGCTGTAGTTGTCGCCGCTGCCCGTGGTAAACAACGGATAGAGGAAGTTGTCGATGATCGGGTAGTCAGCAATCCAGCCCAGACGGCCAATCTGGAACTTGCCCTCGCCGAGCATATCCAGGTACTGGGCCCACTCGACTGCCTCGATCTTGGACTTCACTCCTATAGCGGCCAGATCCGCCTGGACCATGGCCAGAATGTCCTCGTGGCCACGGCCGCTGTTGCAGGCCAGTGAAATCTCCGGTAGCCCTTCACCGTTCGGGAATCCAGCCTCAGCTAGCTTGGCCTTGGCTGCCTCGGGATCGTACTTGGAGTAAGGCCACTGGTCTTTGATGTAGCCAGCCACTCCCCATGGGACGATGCCGGTGGCTGGTTCGCGCAAGCCCTCAAAAATGGTGTCGCAAATGGCTTGACGGTTGATGGCCAGAGACAGAGCCTGACGTAGAGCCTTATTGCTCAGATACTGGTCCTTGTTGTTCATGAGCAGATAGTAGATGGCCGTCTCCGGACCAGTGATGGTCTGCTTACCGGGAGCAACCTCAAGACCGTCGTCGCTTACCCCGTACTTCTCCATGATCTCCTTGACCCGGCCGGAGGGAATCACGGCCATGTCAAGGTTACCAGCCTCAAACTCCATGAAGGCGGTCTCGTCATCGTTAAAGATGAGGAAATCAATCCCGTCAACATGGGGTTTTTCGCCGTAGTAATCATCAAAGCGAACCACCTTGATGTACTGGTCGTGCTGCCAGGGCTCAGCCATCTTGAAGGGGCCGTTCCCGATAGGCATCTCCGAGAAGGCCTTGGGATCTTTCTCCACCTCTTCCTTGGGCACGGGAGCCAGAGCCGGGTGACCGACGACGTACTCAAAGTCGCCAAACGGGTAAGACAGGGTCACTTCCAGAGTGTAATCGTCTATTACCTTGACGCCTTCGAGCTCGGTGGCTGTGCCCTCCTGCATGGCGTCATAGCCCTTCACACAAGAGAGATGGTAGGAAATCTCCGACTCGTTGGCTGGGTTACAAATACGCTCCCAGGCGTACTTGAAGTCAGCTGCAACTACCTTGCGGCCATTATGGAACTTCGCATCCTTTACTAGATGGAAGGTCCACACGGTGGCGTCAGCATTTGACTCCCACTTCTCAGCCGCAGCCGGAAGGAGCTCGCTGGTCTTGTAGTCAAACTTGGTGAGGCTGTCAAAAAGCTGATTGCCAACCTGAGTACCTTCTGACTCCTGCAGATTAACCGGGTCAATAAAAGCCGGCTCGCCGATATAGATCTTGAAGGTACCGCCAGAAACCGGCTTCTCGCCGCCTGCCAGGCTAGTGCCGGTGGTCTCCTCACCACATGCGGCCACACCTACTATTAGCCCGGCAAGAACAACTATCAAAGCCGCCAGAAAATACTTGGATTTACCAGATTTCAACGCTTGCCCTCCTCATAAAGCAGTTTTTCCCCTTCCTGTCTTGACCCAACTCCTGTGACCCTTATCACCTCCCTCGCACTAGCGCACATTTTGGTATAAACCTCGAATCTCCTGCGGCTAGACGAGGTAGACCAGAGCGATCGCCACGATGAAAAACGCCACCGAGCAGGCGACGGTGAGCCGATCCAGGTTTTTCTGCATGACACTGCTGCCAGCAAACATGCTGGACTGACCGAACACCGGAGCAAGTCCTGCGTCTCTCCCAGAATGCAGAAATATGAGAACAAGAACCGCCGCCCCCAAAATGGTCTCAAGTGCAACCAGGAAGTACGTCACCTCTGTCTACCCCTCGCGTGCCGTTGGTTTTGTTTCTTCACTATTCACAAAACAAGAACGGCCAGTGAACAAGCCGCTCCTTGCTCTGCGTAAGTTACCACCTAATTCATCATTTGTATACAGAACTGCATACCATCAGCCACAGTCGGCAAGTGCTCCCAGCCCCTGCTTCCACAGCCTCTTACGGAGTCACGGAACAAACAGCGGTCTGCCAGTCATCTCCGGCGGAGCCTCTAGGCCAAGGAAATGAAGCAGCGTCGGAGCCACGTCGGCAAGGCCAGCGTCCTCGCGCAGGCGCAGACCCGACCTAAGGACCACAACCGGCACAGGACTTGTAGTGTGAGCGGTGTTCGGGCTCCCGTCCGGCTCCAGCATGACCTCTGCATTGCCGTGATCTCCGGTGACTATCACGTGAGCCCCGAGCCGGTCGAGAGCGTCCAGCACGAAGCCTAGGCATCGATCAACATGCTCTATGGCCTGAATGGTGGCCTCGAGATCGCCCGTATGACCAACCATGTCGGGGTTAGCGAAATTGAGCACGACAAAATCCACGTCTTCGCGAGACATTATGTCGACAAAGGCCTCTGCTACACCGTAGGCGCTCATTTCAGGCTTTTGATCATAGGTGCCCACGTCTCTGGGAGAAGGAACCAGTTTCCGGAGCTCTCCGGGAAACGGATCTTCACGCCCCCCGTTAAAGAAGAAAGTAACGTGGGCGTACTTCTCGGTCTCGGCAATATGGAGCTGTGTCAGTCCCGCGTCACTTATAACCTCAGCCAGCACCCTGCGAGGTTCTTCCTTTGGAAAGGCGACAGCTAGTCCGAGCTCAGGATCGTACTCAGTAAGGCCAACAAAATCCACCCGAGGAGGACTGTCCCCGCGATCGAAATACGTAAAAGCCTCTTGGGTGAGCGCAGCGGAAAGCTCCCTTGCCCGATCGGGGCGAAAGTTGAAGAAGATAACCCCGTCTCCATCCTGGATCCGTGACTCAGGATCCTCGCAGACTACGGTGGGAAGAATAAACTCGTCGGTTTCCCCTCGCTCATACGACTTCCTCACAGCTTCTCCTGCACTTGACTCCCGCAGCCCTCGCCCGTGCACCAGCGCATCGTATGCTAGCTTGACCCGCTCCCACCTCTTATCGCGGTCCATGGCGTAATAGCGGCCGGACACCGTCGCCACTTTCCCCACGCCCACAGTGTCCAAGAACTCCTCGAGCTCACGCACATACCCCTCCCCCGAGGTGGGCGACGTATCACGCCCATCAGTAAAGGCATGTATGTAGACTCGCGGCACTCCTCTTCGCTTGGCCATTTCTACCAGAGCCTTGAGGTGTTCCATTGTGGAATGAACGCCCGCATCGGAGAGCAAACCCAACAAGTGAAGCGAGCGATTGTTGGCCTTTGCTCTTTCCATCACGCCTACCAAAGCCGGGTTCTCGAAAAAAGAACCGTCCGCAATCGCCCGGCTGATTCGACACAGGTCCTGGTAGATAATCCTCCCTGAACCAAGCGTAAGATGGCCCACTTCGGAGTTGCCCATCACACCCGCCGGCAACCCGACCGCCTCCCCGCTTGCTGCAAGCAAGGCATGCGGATACTGTCCCCATAAGCGGTCAAAGACTGGGGTCCTGGCAAGGTATATGGCGTTCCCGGGGCCTGGAGGAGCATAGCCCCATCCATCAAGCACGATAAGGGCGGCTTTCGGCCGCCCGCCAAAATTGCCAGCTTTCATGTTTCGCTCGCGCAAACAAATCGGACTATACGAGCAAACGCGTCGATATCTAGGCTAGCCCCTCCAACGAGCACGCCATCAATATCTGGCTGAGCCATTAGTCCGTCGATGTTTTGCGGAGTCACGCTCCCCCCGTACAACACGCGGACACCAAGGGCTGCTGCTTCTCCTAGCAAGTCGGAGACCCGCTCGCGGATTACACCTATTACCTCTTGGGCAGCTTCTGGGGTAGCTGTTCGTCCAGTGCCTATAGCCCAGACAGGCTCGTAAGCCACGACAACTTGCCGCGCCTCCCACGCCTTGACCAAGGCGAGAGCCGCCTCCAGCTGCCCGACGACAACTTCTCGAGTAAGACCGGCGTCTCGCTGACCCTCATCTTCCCCCACGCAAGCTATCGGCATAAGATTCCAATCTAAGGCGGCCCTTACCTTCTTAGCCACCCACTCATCCGTCTCACCAAAATACTTCCGCCGCTCCGAATGGCCGATAATGCAAGCCTTCACACCAAGCGAAGAAAGCATCAGAGGAGATATCTCGCCAGTAAACGCCCCCTCTTTCTCCCAAAAGACGTCTTGCGCCGCGACGCCAATACAGGTGCCGTCGGCCGCCCGCACAGCTTCAGCCAGACCGGTAAATGGAGGAGCCACCATCACTTCGCGGTCCGCTACCTGCCCCAGCCGACAAGCGAGGTCCCGCACAAAAGCAGCCCCTTCACTACTTGTCTTGTGCATCTTCCAATTGCCCACGACAAGAGGGACGCGGGGCGATGTCCCCATCACCATGAGTCCTACTCCTTGTCGAGAAGCACGCTTATACCAGGCAACTCACGGCCCTCGATGAATTCGAGCGCTGCACCGCCGCCCAACGACACATGATCAATCCTGTCCGTGACTCCGAACTTGTTTACCGCGGCCACCGTATCACCTCCACCCACTACGGTAAAACCTGGGCAGGCAGCGACGGCTTCAGCAATCGCCCGAGTGCCAGCGGCAAAAGGCTCCAGCTCAAAAACCCCAACAGGACCGTTCCAAAACACCTCTCCTGCCTGTGCAATTTCAGCCACAAACGAGGAAACAGTCTGAGGACCGATGTCTAGCCCCATCCAACTCTCGGGGATTGCATCAACGGGCGCCACCACAGTAGATGCATCAGCGGCGAAGGCATCGGCCGCCACTACATCAGTGGGCAAGACCAGCTTGCAAGCGACTCTCTCAGATTTAAGAAGAGCCTGGGCAGCCACCGGGATGTCATCCTCCTCCACCTTGGAGGCTCCTACATTGGCTCCCCGAGCCTTTGCGAACGCGAAACTCATAGCTCCTCCTATGAGGAGCGCATCGGCCAGGTCCAGAAAGCGGTCGATGACCTTGATCTTGTCGCTCACCTTGGCGCCACCCAGCACTACCACAAACGGCCGCCTGGGATTAGAGACCACACTTTCAAGAGCCTCAATCTCCTTTTCCATCTGCAGTCCGGCTACCGCCGGCAGGAAGCTGGCAAGCCCCGCCGTGGTCACGTGCGCTCGGTGAGCCGCGCTAAAGGCGTCGTTTACGTAGATTTCCCCTAGCCGGGCAAGCTCCTCCGCCAGAGCAGGATCATTCTTCTTTTCCCGCGGGTCAAAACGCGTATTCTCAAGCAACAGCACCTCACCCGGAGCCATGGCCGCCACTGCTGCCTCGACCGCCGGTCCTGAGAGCTCACCCAGTTTTCGGACAGGCACACCAAGCAGTTGCCCCAGTCTCATAGCCACGGGATCAAGAGCGAGCGCCGGATCAGGGGCGTCCTTTGGTCGCCCTAGATGCGACAAGAGAATAACGCGGCAGTTCCTCTCCCGCAGGTACTGAATGGTAGGAATCGCGGCTCGAATGCGGGTGTCATCCGCCACTTGGCCGTTTTTAAGCGGCACATTAAAGTCAACACGCACGAGAACTCTTCTACCTGAGACGTCGATATCTCGAACCGTCTTCTTGTTCATCCCCGCCCCTTAACTCGCAATTTTTTCCTGGGTATGCAGCCACGCATGCACAAGAAACCTCACAGGAGACGAGCGCACAACTCCAGTAGGCGATTGCTGAAGCCCCACTCATTGTCGTACCACATGACAACCTTTACTTGCGGGCCCATGGCCATAGTGAGCGAGGCGTCAAAGATGCTTGAGTGAGGATCACCCACAATGTCCGAAGACACAAGAGGTTCCTCGGTGTACCGGAGAATCCCAGCAAGAGGACCCTCGGCAGCAGCTTTGACGGCGCCGTTAATCTCTTCTACTGTGGCTTCGCGCGTCAGAGTGGCCACCAGGTCAACGACAGAGCCGTCAGGAACTGGTACCCGCAGAGCGAAGCCGTCCAGTTTTCCCTTGAGCTCCGGAAGAACCAGTCCGATAGCGCGTGCGGCCCCAGTGGAGGTGGGAATGATTGAAAGCGCCGCCGCCCGGGCGCGCCTTAGGTCCTTGTGCGGAAGGTCGAGAATTCGCTGGTCATTGGTGTAGGCATGCACAGTGGTCATCAGACCGCGCTCAATTCCGAAGTTGTCTAGCAGAACTTTGACCACCGGGGCAAGGCAGTTGGTGGTACAGGAGGCGTTGGAAATAATGTGATGCCTTGCTGGATCGTATTCGGAATCGTTAACACCCACCACCACCGTAATGTCAGGGTCTTTGGCTGGCGCGCTAATTAGAACCTTCTTGGCGCCCTGGTCTAGATGCAGACTCGCTCGACTACGCTCCGTAAAATGTCCGGTGCATTCCACCACAACGTCCACACCCAGCTCTCGCCAGGGCAACAGCTTGACGTCGGCCGTGCTGAATACCTTGATGGTCCGGCCTTCAAAAATCAGGCTGTCATGATTATGGGAGACCTCTCCGGGCCAAACACCATGGACGCTGTCGTACTTAAGTAGATGCGCGAGGGTAGCTGCGTCGGCAAGGTCGTTTACGGCTACCACATCGATGTTGCTCATTTGCCGCTTGGCCAAAGCTCGAAGAAAAAGACGCCCAATTCGTCCAAACCCGTTAATGGCGACTCGTACGCTCATATCAGCCTCATCTCCTCTTCCGCGCTACAGTTACTGTTGAGAACTTAGCACTTGTACCTTGATATTCACTTACCGCTTCAGCTTTCTCTTGTTCCATCTCGCGAACCAGTCTAACCAATCTCCGCAAGCGATGATTGATGGCTGACTTGCTCAGGTCCCCATCTGAAACTTCCGCGAGCTCGGCTAGACTCAGATATGGATAGGAAAGACGCAGATCAGCCGCCTCTCGCAGTGCAGGAGGCAACTTGTCTAGCATTCCATTTGCTTGTAGGGCAGCAATGGCTTCCAGCTGCTCCGAAGCCGCCACCCCCACTCGCCGAGTGTTGGCCGCATCGCAGTTAGCGAGCCTGTTAGCCCGCGCCCGCACCTCCTTTATCACCGCCTGTTCCTGCACAGCCAGGGCGGCCTCATGGGCGCCGGCCATGGCCAGCAAGCCCGCCACCTCGTCTCGGCTCTTAAGATAGACCACGTAGTGATCTCTTCTCGCCCTTGCTCCTGGATGAAAGTCCTCCCGACGCAGCAAGTCAGCCAGATCCTGACACAGCTTGTTGGTGCCCACTACTATCTCCAAATGAGCCTCTCGCGCAGGACTGTTGCCTGAGCCGGATCCTAATAGACACCCGCGCAGAAAGGCTGCCCGACAGCACGCCTTCTTGACAAGGCGTGGGTTTATCCCTGGCTCCAGGGTGAATCTATCACTCAGTAGGCCTGCCTCGTTGAGAAGTTGAAGAGCAGCGGGAGTTCCTCTAAACCTAACCTCGTAGACGAGTCGACGGGAAAACGCCTGCTCGCGCCGAGTGATGAATTCCCCCTCCGCGCCAAAGGCCCGGAATTCCGAATAAACCATTTTCGCAACCCGCTGCACAGTGGTAACAACACGAATCTCGTAACGTTCAGGATCGTCCTTCCCTCCGTGAATCACAAAGCTACCCGCTGTGTGCAAGAGCCCGGCCAAAGCGGCTATGCGACAGCACGGCCTCGTCTCTCGTACTACCGCAAGCTCTTCTCGAAAGCTTCGGGTGAAACTGTCATTCACTGTCTATTCCGTCCGATTGATGTCTCGATGTACTACACTCACGATCATAATGGGCTCTTCCCCCAGCCGACGGGCTATCTCCTCCGTCAGCGCTACAGAGCGGTGCCGCCCCCCCGTACACCCCACCGCAACTACCAACCTTCGCTTCTGCTCAACCAGAAAAAGCGGCGCTAGAAAGCGCAGCAGAGAGACAATCCGATCGATAAACTCTCGCGCTTCGCTGCGCTCCACCACATACCGCCGCACGTCCTCCTCGAGACCAGAGCGGTGACGCAGCTCTGGGACCCAATAGGGATTGGGCAGAAAACGGGTGTCTAACACCATATCTGCCTCGTCAGGCAAACCGTAGCGGTACCCAAAGGACTCTAGACTTACAAAAAGCTGGCCTCGCAGCCGGTCAGCAAGCAGCGTCTCTTCCAGGTGACGCCGCAGCTCCCGTGGCGAAAGATTAGTCGTATCGACCACCAAATCCGCCCGCTGGCGAAGAGAACGGAGCAGCTCTCTTTCCTTGGCTATGCCTTTCCGCAGATCAGCATCCAGAGGGTGAGGTCGACGAGTCATTTGGTAGCGAGCCACGAGAGCTTCGTCGGATGCCTCCAGGTATAGAATACGAAGACCGACCCCCGTCTGCCTAAGATACTCGAGGGCCTCGCCAAGTTCGTAAAGGAAATTCGCGCTCCGGGCGTCAAAGACAACCGCTACCCTGTTAACCCTGCTCCCTTCAAGGCCGAATAACTGCACTACCCCCGGGAGCATCTGCGGCGGAAGATTATCGATGCAGAAATATCCCATATCCTCAAAAGTAGCCACAGCCTCCGATTTCCCAGCACCGGAGAGACCAGTGATCAGGGTTATTTCCAGCTTCTCTGTCGATTGAGCTGTGTCCGGAGGCGCTTCGGGCTTGCTGTTGTCTTTAAACTGTTTGTCCACTTATTCTTCCGACGGTAGTACGCGCGATTTTCCCTCGCCGATCAAGTGAGCCCTTTCGTGTAAAAGAAGCAACGCCTTCCACCGATTGTCCTTGCCATATTGTCCCAAACTTCCATCTGCTCGGATAACTCTATGGCATGGAATTACAACCGGAATCGGGTTAGAAGCCATGAGGCCCCCCACCGCCCTGGCTGCTCGCGGGTAGCCTGCACTCTTTGCGAGCTCACCGTAGCTTATGGTTGCGCCCGGCGGAACCTGCATCAGGGTGCCGTATACGTCCTGAGCAAACTCCGTCTTTGCAACCTCAGCGAGAGGTATTTCCTCGACCGACCACGATAGACGCTCTCCTCGGAAATACTGCTCGAGTTGCAACACCCACTTATCGAGGTGATCGCTGCTTCCGCTCGCCAGCCATTGCACTTGCTGTAGTTCAAGATCACTTACTGACACAGAATCGTCGGATCTTGCTTCGCAAGCAGTGTCTGACTCTTCCAATGGCGGAAGAACCACTGCCGCAAGCACACCTTCCTTAAGGACCACCGCTCCCTGACCCCAGGGAGTGGAGAACCTTCCGGCTATGGCATCAGTGGGCGACACTTTATACCCCTTAGCTTCTTCTAGCCTGTCTTGTGAAGATACGCATATATTTCCCTTGCCACTTTGCCGGGCAGACCCGGGACAGCTTCGAGTTCCTCACGGCTGGCCGACAGAAACCGCTCTGGCGAACCAAAGTGGCGGATGATGGCCTGCTTGCGTTTTTCGCCCACCCCGGGTAGTTGATCGAATAGCGATGCAGTGGTAGCCATGGCTCGCCTTCCCCGATGAAAACTCACCGCAAAGCGGTGCGCTTCATCACGGACCCGCTGCAGAAGCAAGAGACCCGGGTGGTCCCTTGGCAGCCGTAGCGGGACCGACGACCATGGGACATAGAGCTCCTCTTCACGCTTGGCAAGAGCCACAGCCGAGACACTCTGCCGAAGGTCTAGACTGTCAAGCGCGGCAAGTGCGGCATTGAGTTGCCCTTTGCCCCCATCAATCAGCACGAGCTCGGGTACTGCCTCAAAAGAGGGATCATACTCCCTCTTTGTGGCTTCCACGCTTTCCTGCCCGTGAGAGAACCTGCGAAAGACCGCCTCGTAGATTGCGCCCACATCGTCCTGCCCATGGGTCTCTCGGATAATGAAACGACGGTAGTGACTCTTGTTGGGTGCCCCGGCCTCAAATACCGCCATCGAGGCGACAATGTGCTCCTCCCCAAGGTTGGAGACATCAAAACCCTCGATACGCAAAGGCAGGCGCGGAAGACGCAGCACTTCCTGGAGAGTCTCCAGAGCCTCTCGCCTTTTTTCTCTCGATTTTTGCTCACGGATGCGCTCATAAGTGAGAGACAACGAAGCGTTGTGCTCGGCTAGCTCAAGGAGCCGTCTCTTGTCGCCCCGCTCAGCAGTACGTACCTCCACTTTGGCTCCCCGAAGCCCCTGGAGAAACGCCTCGATTCGCTTGGTGTCGCGCACACTTCTGGGCACGATGACCTGTGCGGGGACAGCCGGCACCGATCCGTAGTATTCGTACAGGAACCGCTCAAAAATCTCGTCGGTTCCGACGCCTCCTGCATTGACAAAGGTAAAACTACGTCTGTCTGCCACACGGCCGTCCCTAGTAATAAACACCTGAACATTGGCTCCCCAATCGTCAACAGCAATCCCTATGATGTCGGCGGAGCCAAGAGCGCTTGATTCGACCTTTTGGTACTCAAGCACGTGACGAAGAGCCTCCACCCGATCGCGCAGCAGAGCAGCAGCCTCAAACTCCTGCTTGGCCGCAGCCTCTTTCATTTCCCGCTCAAGTTTCTCGAGAAGACCCTTTTCTCGACCCATGAGGAAATCAACTACTTGCTGCACAGTGGTTCGGTAAATCTCAGGACTTACGGCGCCGATGCAAGGGCCGGGACAACGTCTTATGTGATACTGCAGGCAAGGCGACCCCGAGCGACGGCCTGGCGTCTTGCCCCGGCACGAACGCAAGGGAAAGACTCTAACCAGTGCGTCCAAGGTCTCTCTTACCTTGGCTGCATTTGAGTACGGACCAAAGTACAGGTTGCCCTTACGGTGGGGCTGACGGGTAAACATCACTCGGGGATACTCGTCCTCAAGGGTGACGACTATGTACGGGTAGGACTTGTCATCCCGCAAACGGATGTTGAACGGAGGACGGTGTTGCTTGATGAGATTGTGCTCAAGCAGAAAAGCCTCTGTCTCGTTGGCTGTTACAACCCACTCCACTGCACTCGCTCGCTGCACCATTTCCTCAACCTTCACAGGCAGCTTCCCTTCGCCGCCTTCAAGTGCCGCGAGATAGCTGGACAAGCGCTTCCGTAGCGACAGAGCCTTGCCGACGTAAAGTACTTCCCCCATGGCATCCCGAAAGATATACACTCCGGGAAGATCGGGTGAGTGCTGAATTTGGTGTCTTAACTCTTCAGCATGCGTCATTGCATATCAAAGTTTACCCCAGGGCATGCTAGGGAAATCCCGCTAAACAGGTTCAGCGACCACCCCGTGTTATACTCTGCCCCCTGCGGCGCGCGGCAACCTGTGCACCTGGCGCTGGCCATGTGAGTCAGCAGATCTGAGGAGGCGTAAGTGGAACCGGCGGGACTTTCCCACGACGAACGAGTAGCCGTTCTTGATCTTCTTTCTCAAATCAGAAGTAGACTTATCACACCTGATCTCGTGCGAAAGTTTGACGAGGAAGAGACATTCCCCGAAGACATCATCCGCGCCCTTCTTGGACCAGAAATTGGATTGCAGCTCCTTTTTATCCCTCGCGAGTATGGAGGATTGGGAGGCGGCGCACGTGACCTGGCGCTGGTATCGGAGGAATTGGGTAAGATCTGCCTGGGAATATCTACGGGGTTCCTGGCGGTCCACTTAGGAACTGAGCCCATCCTGGTCGCGGGCACCGAAGAGCAAAAGCGCAAATGGCTGTCCAAAGTAGTGGAAGAAGGCGCCATTGTAGCCTTTGCTGTCACCGAACCCGAGGCGGGGAGCAACCTCGCAAATCTTAAGACTTTCGCCACCCCAGTGGCCGATGCCAATGGGCAAATCTCAGGGTACCGGATAACAGGGACCAAACAGTTCATATCCAACGGGGGGTACGCCGACTTTGTCACCGTGCTTGCCCAAACCCCCGATGGCCCAGCGTTCTTTGTGGTGGAAAAGGGCGCAAAGGGTTTTGTTGCTGGCAAGCCGGAGCAAAAACATGGCATCAGAGCGTCAAACACTGCACCTCTTTCTCTTGATGACGTCTTCGTGCCAGCAGACCATCTCGTCGGAGAAAAGCCGGGCAGGGGGCTTGAGCAAGCCAACCAAGTGTTCGCCTTTACGCGCCTCATGGTGGGGGCTTTTGCGCTAGGCGCAGGCGTTTCCGCCTTACAAAAGGCCTGTGCCTACTCTAAGAACCGGGTACAGTTCGGCACACCGCTCGTGGAAAAGCAGGGGTACACCCATAAGCTGCTGGTCCCCTTCCTTGTTGATCTTGAAGCTTCCAGAGCTTACATCGAACACGTCGCCGCTCGATTTGACGCAGGCGAGCAAGGTCTCGACGCCGAGAGTGCAATAGCCAAGCTTTTTGCCACTGAGACCAGTAACGCTTGCGCCGAATCCGCAATACAGGCCTTGGGAGGATATGGCTACATCCGCGAGTACGAGGTCGAGAAGATAAAGAGAGACGTTCGCATTACAACCATCTACGAGGGCACAAGTGAGATACAGCAGCTGATCATAAGCACGCATCGGTGGCGGTCCGCTGCCCAGTCTAAGGGAGGTTTCTACGGCGCCATGGCTGAGCGGCTGGATACAATTCACGAGCGGAACACAAATCTTAAAGCTGATGTAGCCGCCAGCGTCATTCGTCTGTTAAACGCTCTTTTCCTTGCGCTACACGAGACGAAGCTAACCCGCCAGCAGCATCTCATGTTCCAACTGGCTCTTCTCGCTGCATCGGCCGAGACCACAGCTGCGCTAATTCAGAAGGCCGCCGATGCTTCGGACAGCGCACAAGTCGACTACCTAGCTCTCTGCGCTCGAACCAGCGTGGCCCGCACAGCACAAAAGGCATGCGCCATCGCGGCGGAAATTCTCCATGGATCGGGCCGCTTTACACCGTCTCAAGCCCAAGAGATCATGCAAGCGTCGGGGTTTGACCTGCCAGCTTCGCAGGAAGGTCTTTTGGCCGATCTTGACGCACTTCGTGCTTATCTATGAGTGACCAGAAATACCCGGGAAAGGATTACCCAGCTAAGGAGAGTCTATGGATATCCCTCTTGAGGAAACCGCCCAGCTACTAGCTCGCTTCTCAAACGTCCATGGTCCTTCCGGGTTTGAAGACGAGGTCGCTTCGGTTCTAAAAAAAGAACTTGAGCCCCTGGTTGACGAAGTCGAAGTGGACAAGATGGGCAACGTGATAGGCATTCGCAAGGGAGATGGTCCCTCGGTGATGATTGCTGCCCACATGGACGAAATCGGTCTAGTAATTTCCCACATCGAGAACGAGGGCTACCTGCGCTTTGTGCCTGTTGGGGGATGGTTTGAGCAGACCATCCTTGGTCAACGAGTGTTAGTTGCCACCCGAGACGGACACTGGATTCCTGGAGTCGTCGGTTCACGCCCCCCACATCTGATGGACCCCGAAGAACGGAAGAAGGTGGTCAAGCTAAAAGATATGTTTGTAGACTGCGGCGCTGAGAGCGCCGAGGCTGCAGCCGCTCTGGGGATTGAAGTCGGATCCCCGGTAGTTCTTGATAGACAGGCCTGTCGCCTTGGCGGTGAATTATTCACCGGCAAGGCGCTCGACAATCGCGCTGGTATTGTCATGATGCTTACTGCTCTTAAGCTACTTGGAAAGGAGCAAGTCCCCGCCACCGTTTTGGCCGTGGGCACCGTTCAAGAGGAGGTGGGGCTCAAGGGCGCCCGTACGTCTTCCTACGGACTTTATCCCGATGTTGCCATTGCCACCGACGTTACCATCCCGGGAGACCATCCTGGGGTTACCCGCAGTGAAGCTCCGGTTCAAGTAGGCAAGGGACCCTGCATAACTATCCTAGACGCGGCTGGCCGAGGAGTCATTGCCCCCCGCTCTGTATTGCGTTGGCTCAAAGAAGCAGCCGAGTCAGCCTCGATTCCCTACCAGCTTGAGGTGGGAAATAGCGGGAATACCGACGCCACCGCCATAAGCATTACCAAGAGCGGCATCCCTTGCAGCGTGGTAAGCGTAGCTGCTAGGTATATCCATTCACCGGTTGAAGTGCTGTCGCTCAGAGATCTTCAGTACGGCGCCGCACTGATAGCCGAGGCCATCCGTAATGCCCACCGTTATTTTTAGCTGCCGAAATTTCTAGGTCCCAGAAACACTTGTGGGGCCGCCCTGCTGGGCGGCCCCAATCACTCTCTCTATCCGTTTTAGCGCCTCAGCGCTCTCCGTAGATCGCCTAGAACGCTCGGCGGCACACGGCCGACAACGCGCACGTCCGTTTCGCGGTATTCAAATTGGACGGCGCCTCGCTCACGCAGTCGGCTAAGCAGCTCCCCGGCGGAGTAAGGCACAACCATATCGACCTGGGGCCACAACTCGGCCAACACTGCAGCCAGCACGTCTTTCAGCCGCTCCACCCCCTCGCCCGACAGCGCCGAAATCGCCACCACATGCTGGTCGTCGCGATTGAGCACGCGGCTGCGCACACTGCCAAGCGGCTCAGTGATTAGATCTACCTTATTCAGCGCCACAATGCGAGGCTTATGACCAGCGCCGAGCTCGTCAAGAACTTTACGCACAGTCACGCGATGCTCGCCCGCGTGGCGGTCGGATACGTCGACTACCTCGATGATTACGTCCGCCCTTGCAACCTCCTCCAACGTGGCGTGGAACGCGTCAATCAGCTGATGTGGAAGTTTGTGGATGAAGCCCACCGTGTCGCTTGCGATGATGGTCTGTCCATCTCGTAGTCTCACTCGGCGCACGGTGGGATCCAAGGTGGCAAACAGCATGTCTTGAGCTACCACCACTTCCTCACCCACAAGAGCGTTGAGCAGAGTGGACTTGCCTGCATTCGTATAGCCGACAATGGCAACGGCAGGCAACAAGCCGCGCTGTCTGGCTCGGGCCGCTGTTTCCCGACGCTGTCTGACCTCTTCCACTCGTTCACGGATACGCTTTATGCGCTCGCGAATGACCCGGCGGTCCACCTCTAGCTGGGTCTCACCCGGCCCTCTTCGAGCTCCTCCCGTACCTCCGCCGAGACGCGAGAGATGGCTCCACATCCTTCGGAGACGAGGCAGTTGATATTCAAGCTGCGCCAGCTCAACCTGTATGCGTCCTTCGTGAGTTCTTGCCCTTTGGGCAAAGATGTCGAGAATCACGCTGCTTCGGTCAACAACCTTCACCTTGAGAAGTTCTTCCAAACAGCGCTGCTGGCGCGCCGAAAGTTCATCGTCAGCTACCAGCATGGTAAAGCCAAGAGCCCCTTTGGCCGCTTTAAGCTCCTCCGCTTTTCCCCGGCCCACATAGTATTGAGGGTGAGGAAGCTCGCGTCGCTGCACTAGGCTCCCGATCACCTCGTCACCGGAAGCACGCACCAAGGCCGCCAGCTCCTGTAAGGACTCTTCGGCGGTCCAGCCAGCGTTTGCGCCAGTGTCGACCGCCACAAGAAAAGCCCTTTCTTGAAATAACAGACCCTGTTGGTCCTCCCAGATTGAATTCTCTTTGCCTTCCCCCACTCTCACACCCAGTTCGTCACCATGTTCTAAGCCAACCCTAGGCCGTAGCAGCTCTAGAGGGAGAGACTTGCAGCACTTTACGCAGCACCTTGCCCGTCTCGCTCCGCGGGTGCGCGCAGATTTCCTCCGGAGTCCCGCTCGCTACTAGCTCCCCGCCAGCGTTTCCGCCCTCCGGCCCCAAATCGATTATCCAGTCTGCACACTTTATTACATCCAAATTGTGCTCGATGACAAGCACCGTGTTTCCAGCGTCAACCAAGCGCTGTAGGACGTCTAGAAGTTTCTCGATGTCGGCAAAGTGAAGCCCGGTGGTGGGCTCATCAAGTATGTAGAGCGTATTTCCTGTCGCTACTTTGGCTAGCTCGGTGGCAAGCTTTACCCGTTGCGCTTCGCCTCCAGAGAGCGTGGTGGAAGGCTGCCCCAGGCGGATATAGTCAAGTCCTACGTCAGCAAGCGTTTGCAGACGCCGCTTTATCTTGGGCTGATTTGCGAAGAACTCAAGAGCCTCCCTTACGCTCATGTCTAACACTTCAGCAATATTCTTCCCCTTAAAGCGGATTTCAAGCGTCTCTCGGTTGTAGCGCTTCCCCTGGCACACCTCGCAGGGCACGTACACGTCCGGCAAGAAGTGCATTTCGATCTTGATGGTCCCGTCGCCCTTGCAAGCCTCGCACCTTCCACCCTTCACGTTGAAGCTAAACCGGCCCGGAAGGTACCCGCGCATCCGCGCATCGGGGGTTTGGGAATAAAGTTCTCGAATGTGGTCAAACACTCCAGTGTAGGTGGCGGGATTCGATCGCGGGGTGCGGCCTATAGGCGACTGGTCGATGTTGATCACTTTGTCTAGAACCTCGATGCCCTCGATGCGATCGTGATCGCCAGGCTTTAAGGCTACCCGGTTTACCAGGTTGCTCAAGCTCCGGTAGATAATGTCGTTCACCAAAGTCGACTTGCCAGACCCGGAAACTCCGGTCACACACACAAAGCATCCGGTGGGCACCGGCACATCGATATTCTTCAGGTTGTGTTCGCGCGCGCCGCGCACTACGAACCACCCTCGAGGCTTTCGCCTACGAGCAGGAATAGGAATGTAGCGCTTGCCTGCCAGATACTGCCCGGTGACTGAGCGTGGCTCACCCATTATGTCCTCGAGAGTGCCGGCCTTCACCACCTCGCCCCCGTACTCGCCCGCCCCCGGTCCCATGTCCACTATGAAATCGGCCGAGCGGATGGTTTCCTCATCGTGCTCCACCACTATCACTGTATTGCCCAAATCCCGAAGCCTAAGAAGGGTATCTATGAGCCTGCGGTTGTCCCTCTGATGGAGCCCGATCGATGGCTCGTCTAGGATGTAGAGAACCCCGACTAGACTGGAACCAATCTGAGTGGCCAGTCGAATGCGCTGGGCCTCCCCACCTGAGAGCGTTCCCGCGCTTCGGTGCAATGTGAGATATCCCACGCCTACGGACTCGAGAAAGGCTAGACGCTCTCGGATTTCTTTTATCACGCGGGCGGCGATCAACTGTTCCTTGGGAGTGAGCTGAAGGTTCTCGAGAAACTTAATGGCTTCGGTCACCGGAAGCGTCGTGAACTCGTATATATTGAGTCCACCTACGCGCACCGAGAGACTCGAGGGCTTGAGCCTGGCCCCATGACATGCCGGGCAGGGTCTGTCGGACATGAATTCCTCGATCTTGTTTCTTATGTACTCCGAGTCAGTTTCGCGATACCGCCTCTCCAGTATGGGGACGAGACCTTCAAACGCCGTCATGAAGCTACGCCGTACGCCGGCGCGGTTAATAAAGGTCACGCTGATGCGCTCGCCTCGTGTGCCATACAGGAGGATCTGCCGCATTTCCTCAGGCAGATCGCGCCAAGGGGTCGACAGGTCTACGCCGTATCTCTCTGCCAGGGCCTTGAGGACCTGCTCATAGTAACGCGAGGCGCTCCCGCTGAGGGGCAGCAGTACTCCCTCCTCCAGGGAGAGCGACGGATCACCTATTAGCAAGTCAGGATCGATCTCTCGGCGCGCACCTAAGCCGCTGCAGGTCTCGCAGGCGCCGTGAGGTGAGTTGAAGGAAAAAATGCGCGGCGCCATCTCCGGGAGCGACACGCCATGTTCGGGGCAGGCAAAGTTCTCTGAGAAAAGAAGAGTAGTGGGCCCTTCGCCTGTAGAAGATGCAGGATACACGTCTACTAGGAGCAGTCCATTGGCCTCGGATAACGCCGTCTCGATCGAATCAGAAAGACGGCGGCGTATCCCCTCCTTCATTATCAGGCGATCCACAACTATGTTGATGTCGTGCCGGATATTCTTATCCAGATCTGGGAGGGGTTCGTCCAAGCTGTACTGCACGCCGTCTATTTCCACTCGAGTGAAACCTTCGCGGCGCGCGTGTTCGAGGACGTCCTTGTGCCAGCCCTTCTGCCCACGAACTACCGGCGCTTTGATGACAAAGCGAGTGCCCGGCTCGAGGCTAAGAATCTGGTCGACAATCTGCTCCTTACTTTGTCCTTCTATGGGGCGGCCGCAGATCCAGCAATGGGGCTTGCCTATGCGAGCGTAAAGGAGCCGCAAGTAGTCGTAGATCTCGGTAACCGTACCCACTGTGGACCGAGGGTTGCGAGTAGTTGTCTTTTGATCGATAGAAATCGCGGGAGAAAGTCCTTCGATGTAGTCCACGTCGGGCTTATTCATCTGCCCCAAGAACTGACGCGCGTAGGCCGAGAGGCTTTCCACATAACGTCTCTGGCCCTCTGCGTAGATAGTGTCAAAGGCAAGGCTCGACTTGCCCGAACCGGAAAGTCCGGTGATTACTATAAGACGGTCCCGGGGAAGTCTGAGTGAGATGTCCTTGAGATTGTGCTCCCGAGCCCCAACAATAACTATTTCATTCGCACCCATGAAGCAGGATTCTAGCAGTTTTGTCACGGCCGGCCGCGCGGCCCGATGGCTCGGGAGCAACAGAGATCAGTAGCAGAAAGGCGGAGCCTAGTCATTGCCCGGCCCCGCCTATGATAGGTGGAGGTAACGGGACTCGAACCCGTGGCCTCAACGCTGCCAGCGTCGCGCTCTCCCAGCTGAGCTATACCCCCACAAAGCGACGAGGATTATAGCCTCAACTGCGCGCTCAGGCAACCGACTGCTTAGGGTCCGACTGTTTCTGTAGGAGCCTGCTTCCACAAGACGTCCAGCCGATAAAACTCACGCGCAGCGGGAGTAAATACATGGACCACAAAATCCATGAAGTCAAGGAGAATCCATTCTCCCTGAGTGAAACCCTCGACCCCGCTGGGTACTACTCCCTCCTGCTTCTTGAGCCGCAGACCTACCTCCTCAGCAATGCGCTTGGTGAGCCTCACGTTTCGACCAGTGCAGATTACGAGATAGTCCGTATAAGTGACCAACTCCCGCATATCCAAGACCCGGACGTCCTCGGCCTTAAAATCAACCGCTGTCTGGGCAGCAAGCACCGCGCGCCGGTGGATCGTCTCGGCATCAGGCGGCGCAGATGGCTCCCGCTTCCGCCGGAGAAGTCGCGCTAGGTCAGGAATTCCGGAATCTTGGTCTAGCACTTTAAGTAACTCCTTCTCGCTTCGTTCATGAGCTTACTCCCACTCAATAGTAGCGGGAGGCTTGCTTGAAATGTCAAACACCACTCGGTTCACACCGTGCACCTCGTTGATAACCCTCCTGGAGATCCGCTCGAGCACATCGTAAGGCAGACGAGCCCAATCGGCCGTCATGGCGTCGTCCGAGGTCACGGCTCGAACCACAATGGGATAAGCGTAGGTGCGCTTGTCTCCCATCACCCCTACGCTTTTTATGGCTGGAAGCACAGCAAATGACTGCCACACTTCCCGATACAGTCCTGCGCGTCTGATTTCCTCCACTACTATAGCGTCAGCCTCACGGAGAATCTCCAGCCTCTCTTTGGTGACCTCACCAATAATCCGAATTGCCAACCCCGGGCCTGGAAACGGCTGACGCCATACCATCTCATCGGGTAGGCCGAGCTCTTCACCCACTACCCGCACTTCATCCTTGAAGAGCATACGTAACGGCTCAACCAGCTCGAAATCTAGATCCGCAGGCAACCCCCCCACATTGTGGTGTGACTTGATAACCGCAGCCGAACCCGTACCCGACTCGATGACGTCGGGGTAGATCGTGCCCTGAACCAAGAATCTAACTCGGCCCAGCTTGCGAGCCTCCTCTTCAAACGTTCGTATAAACTCCTCACCAATGATCTTGCGCTTGGCTTCTGGTTCTGTGACCCCGCGCAGTCTTCTCAGGAAGCGGTCTTCTGCCCTGACGTGCACCAAAGGCACGCGAAAGTGCCGCCTGAAAGTATCCTCTACCTGAGCAGCTTCATCTTTGCGCAGAAGTCCGTGATCCACAAAAATGCAGGTTAATTGATCTCCCACTGCCTTGTGCGTCAGCAAGGCGGCAACCGCTGAATCCACTCCCCCCGAGAGGCCGCACACAACTTTCTCTTTGCCTACCTGGGCCCGAATTTTCCCGACAGCGTCCTCCACAATCGACACGGGCGTCCATGTTTGCGACGCATCACAGACCAGGTGAAGAAAGTTCTTCAGGATCTCGAGCCCATATTCCGTGTGACGCACCTCCGGATGAAACTGCACCCCATAGAGTCTGGCACCTGGGTTGGCCATTGCAGCCACAGGTATATCTTCGCTTGAGGCAATTAGGGAGAATCCTGGCGGCATCTCCACCACTGAATCACCATGACTCATCCAAACGGCGAAACGCGCCGGTAAGCCATCAAGTAACGGACTGCCAGACCTCACAGTGACAAGCTGTCTTCCGTACTCCGACACTCCCAGCGGCTCCACCCTGCCGCCCAAGAGCTTCGCCATCAGCTGCATCCCATAGCAGATGCCTAACACAGGGATTCCAAGCGCAAAAATCTCAGGATCAACCGTAGGAGCTTCGGGATCATTAACGCTGCGCGGCCCGCCGGACAGAATTACACCCACTGGTCTTGTGCTTCTGATCGCTTCAAGACACGCATGGTAGGGCACGAGCTCTGAATAAACCCGACACTCGCGCACCCGTCGGGCGATCAACTGCGCATATTGCCCGCCGAAATCAACCACAAGGACTAGATTCTGTGTGTCATTTAGTTCTGTCAGCGCAAACCTCCTCGAGGACTATTTCGTCAAGAAGCCGCTCTGCGTCGGCAGGAAGAAGCACACCGGCTCCATAGCTCATAAGATTGGCCACCGCACAAGCCAGGCCAAAGCGCAGACATTCTGTGGCGGAGTCGCCCTCCATAAAGCGGACGACATAGCCAGCCACCAGCGCATCTGTCCATCCCAATGGTGAGACAATGTCCACCAGGGGCGTGCGGCCCACAAAACTGCGGACTTGGCCGTTCTCTGCGAGTTCCGCAACACAGCCGAACCGGTAGCTTATCACCACCGAACCGGCCCCCATCGTCCTCATCGTGCGAGCCGCAGCCAGCTGGTCTTCGAGCCCTGCAAATTCGTATCCGATCACCTTCTCCGCCTCGGCCAGTTTGGGAAAGACATAGTCGGGACCAGCTTTGATCCCCAGACGAAGAGGATCCGCGTAGGTGTAGAAGAACGTGGTCAAGCCGAGCTCGCGGGACAGCTGGATGAGCTCCGCGTACACGTCGTCAGGTAAACCGGGGGGAACACTGCCGGCAAACACCACCACATCGGCCGACTTTCCCAAATACCGCATCTTCTCGTAAAGAGCAGAAAGCTCCTCAGGGCTGACCTCTGGGCCCTGCTCATTTATCTCAGTCACTGTGTTGTTCTCAGGATCCACCACCGCCGTGGAGATGCGGGATTCGCCCCGTATCCTAACGAAATCACAGAGAATGCCCTCGTCATTTAAGTCAGACACTATCTGATCCCCTCGGCGCCCTCCGATAAAGCCTGTGGCTATAACGGGCCGCCCAAGAATTCTAACCGCCCGGGCTACGTTAATCCCTTTTCCTCCGGGCAGTGTGACAGTGCCAGTGGCTCGGTGCCTGAAGCCTGTCTGGAAATTTGGGACGGTCATGGTCCGGTCAAGAGCTGGATTTAAGGTAACAGTCAGTATCATGGCCGCTCTCTTCCTATAGCTTCCTCTTAGAACAAGCCAGCCAGCGTCCCTCCCAAGCGCTCAAATACATACACAACCTTCCTTCCCAAGGTTGTCTGGCCATAGGACTGGGCCGACACCACGTCAACCGCCGCCGCCCGGTTGCCACCTACAAAAGCTACTGCTTCGCCAAATTTCGCACCTGTGGCCACCGGCACCGTGAGCGGCTCCTCAATCCTAACAGAGCACGTCACCTCTTCGCTCTTGTGCGCAGACACGCTAAGCGGGGCGCCGGCCACTAGTTGGACAAAAGCCCCTCGGTGATACGGGACGCGAGCTTGGGCCAACACCTGGCCCGCCTGGAGAAGCGAGACATAACGGTACTGCGAGAGACCAAACTCAAGAAGGGCCTGACTTTCGTCCCAGCACACTGCAGATGACGGCTGCCCCAGCACCACGCTTATGACCCTTACCCCGTTTCTAGTGCCCGAACTCACCAAACACTGCTCTGCCTTTGGAGTAAGACCCGTCTTGACACCATCTACCCAATCTACCGTTTGCAACAGCTTGTTGGTGTTCTTAAACACTATAGGGTTATTGCGGCCTGGAAGCTCAAGGACGTACTCCTTGGTACTTGCCAGCTTGCGAAAAATCTCGTTTTGCATCGCATGACGAGCAAGAGTGGCAAGGTCGGCAGCGGTTGAGTAGTGACCTTCTTGGTCAAGTCCATGCGGGTTCATGAAGTGAGTATCCTTCAGTCCCAGCTCTGCCCCTTTGCGGTTCATCTCCGCCACGAACGTGCGAGTATCACCGCAGCACGCCTCAGCCAGCGCAACTGCGGCAGCGTTGGAACTTCGCAGCATCAGGGCATAAAGAAGTTCTTCGACCGTCAAGATGTCACCTGCCCTTAGCCACGGTGACGGTTCCGCCGTCTTGGCCGCTTCTGGCGAGACAAGGACGAGAGTTTCTAGAGGCAATCTCTCCAGAACAATTAGAGCCGTCATTATCTTCGTGGTAGACGCCATCGGACGTCTTCTGTACGCGTTCCGCTCGTAAAGGACGCGCCCGCTCTGCTCTTCAATCACTATCGCCGAGGGTGAAGTCACGGTGGGAGGAACAGCCGCCAGTGTCTCTGCCTCGTTCGGCACGCTCGCCGTGAACTGAATTGCTGCTACATGCTGAGAAACTTGTAGGCGATCGGACGAGCCTGAACGCACCCCCAGGACTGCAGCCAAGGAAAGAACAAAGACGATGGCTGCCGCGCCCAACGATAACGCATCCCGGCGTCCCCGGTTCACACGTGGCTCCTTCATGGAGGGCAGTATACCAAGCCCTCCCAATGGGACCTGGTGTTATACTTCCGCGCACAATTCCGCGTACCTGAGGGTACAGCCGCGCTCATGGAAATTGCTCGAAGAAGGACGAGGAAGGAGGTAAGGCCATCATCGAAGCCGTTCGTCGCGCTGCGCGACGTTTAGCGCAAAAACAGTGGCTAATCCTCTATCCTCTTGCCTTGTTGGTCGTAAATACTTTGGCCTTTGCAGCCACGTACGCTTCGACCGGTGCACCCCTGGCGTGGAGCAAGTTTCTTGCGGCTGATTTTGACCGTTGGACCTTCATCCACGATCACCTGCTCGTCGACTTTGCGATCTCTCCCGCCCTGGGTGCGTCTCTGGCCGCTGGGTTGATCTCATGCGCGCTCGCCGCAATGATCCGAGCTCCGTTCATGCGGGCTGTCGCCGGACCCCACTACCCGCTGGCTCCCCGAAGCTGGGGGGAGGTATACAACCTTGCCGGGCTGTATGTCCTTTCTTCTCTGCTCGTCAAGGTGTTCCCGGTGGCGGCGTTTGGTCACGGCGTCCTTGAACAGTTCGCGAGCATTGTTGCGCTAATCGCCGCTGTGCTGCTTATCTTCACCGACTACGTGATCATCTATGAGCAGCTTCCCCTTCACCAGGCGCTAAAGCGCGGGGTTCGGTTGGTTGGCCGACGCTGGGCGGCTGTCTTGCTAATCTTCGTAATAATTCAGTTCGTGTGGTTTGGCTTCTACGCTCTCTACTCGCTGTACTACGAGGGCACGCAACGAATTTTCTTCCTGCTCCCTATAAGCAAAATCCTTTTTGAGGCTGTGCTCATCCTCTTCATCGACCTTGTCCTGATTTATTTCTATGAGGGCGTCAGGAGCGCAGCACCACTCAAGGATAGATCACGATAGTAGTACTGGTCTCGGCGGGCTCCTGCTCCCATTTCGCACGGTTCGGGCTTAGCACTCCACCCAACACCAAGCCGCACACTACAGCCACGGCAACAACCACGACCGCAAACGCCACGCCCGCATGAGCGAGAGCGCTCCTGACCTCCCGTGTCATCTTCCCTTGTCCGCTGGCAGACCGGTCAGCCACGACCCGCCGCCCTCCACAGCGCGTGTCGCATCTCTCTGAGTTCGGCCAAAGTTGCGTCCTTCCACGACATGCCCGGTCGCGCCCGGTATGCATAGAGAATGGCGCGGGCAGAATTCACTACTGCGCCAGTGCCACTCGCATCAAATACACCCGCCAAGTCCGCAGCTGTCGCTCCTTGCGCTCCATAACCGGGAACCAAGAACAGGACCCCTGGCATTCGCCGCCGAAGAGTAGCTGCCTCGCGGGGGTGCGTTCCCCCTACCACAGCGCCAACCGCACTGTACCCTTTGCTCCCCACCGCCGATCGGCCCCAGGCCATAACCAGCTCAGCAACATGCTCGTGCACTGTCCCGCCTTTCGCTAGTTCAAGGTCCTGAAGCTCGGCGGAACTGGGGTTTGACGTCTTCACGAGCACAAACACGCCCCTGCCCTGGTCTCGAGCGCGTCGCAGAAATGGCTCCAGGCCGTCAGTACCGAAGTAGGGATTCACGGTCACAGCGTTTGCACTCGTCTCATCCAGATGGGCGCGTGCATAGGCTTCAGCGGTGCTCCCAATATCTCCGCGTTTGACATCCGCTATTACTAGCAGGTCCATAGCCCTAGCCGCCTGCACCAGCTCTTCATACAGCGCATAACCCGGAGCCCGTAGTGCCTCAAAAAAGGCCGCCTGAATCTTTATAGCAACCGCCTCGGTGTTCACCAGCTCAAGAACATCCATGAGAAACGCGCGATAGCAGGCAATCCGGTGAAGAAGAGACGCCTGCGCTGGCCCTGATTGAGCCTCAATGGGCGCTTCCGCTCCCGCCCGAACCTCGGGGGGCAACAAGTCATAGTCTGGGTCAAGGCCGACTACCACATGCGAGCGTTTCCGCTCTATCGCTTCCAGAAGCAGGTCGGCAAAGTTTGCTTGCTTACTCGTCATAGGCCGCTCCAGCCCTAAACACGGAAAAGGGGCCGCGATACGCGGCCCCAGGTGTTTTCCGATGAAACCTAGCCCTCACTTGACAGCATTTCTCAGCGCGAGTCCCGGGCTAAACTTGGGGACCTTGCTGGCAGGGATTCTAATCTTGGCCTTGGTCTGTGGGTTGATTCCTTCCCGTGCCTCCCGCTCTTGCACGAAGAACTTGCCAAAACCGGTAAACTGAACTTCTTCCCCCCTCTTGAGTGATTCGGTGATTACCTCCACGAAGGCGTCCACGACCGCCGCAGCGTCCTTCTTTGTGAGGCCACTTTTAGCTGCAAGCTTGTCCACAAACTCGGCCTTGGTCACTGCAACCTCCCTTTGTCCGCAGGGTACATTGTTACGTTAGCAAGGGCTCGTGATACACACAAGCAACCTCGCATACCTCCCGACACAGCCGGGTACGCTGCCAAGATCAGAGCGCTTCCCCTAGTTGCCTGATCCCGACTCGCTCACCCGAATTCCCAGCTCCGAAGCGGTGAAAACCGGAATCAATTTGAGCCCCACCGCTTCCGCGGCTTGCTTCCCTCCTTCCTCGCGATCAACAACGCAGTAGATCTCCTCGACCCTTAGGCCCACCTCCCGTAAGATCTCCGCTGCCTGTATTGCCGCACCCCCAGATGTGACAATGTCTTCAACTAGCGCCACCCTGTCTCCCTGAGCAAACCGCCCCTCCAAACGCTTCGCGGTACCGTACTCTTTGGAAGCTTTCCTTACAAGCAAAAGCGGTAGGTTTAGCTCAAGAGACAACGCGGCACCCAACACCACCGCTCCCAGCTCTGGAGCTGCGATCCGCACATAGCGCTCGCCGCGTTCGGCTTCTACGCTGCGGATGACATCAGCCATATGAGCCGCCAGAGCACGAAGAATCTGCGGATCGGTTTCAAAAAGGTACTTATCCAAGTAGTACTTGCTTCGCCTTCCGGACCGAAGCACAAAGTCGCCTTCCAAGTACGCAGCTTCTAGCAGAGCTTTACCCAATAATTGTTTGTCCACTGCCCAGGCTTTCTTTCTTGGTTTCTTACCTTCCTGACACTACCACGTCCGAGACCGCCATTGAACAGGCTTTCACGCTCCCGTACAAAGGAATCCAGCGTGCGTCGCCGCCTAGGTCAACCACAGAGCGAAGCAGTGTAGCAAAATCCGTAGCTACTGTGATCTCCCGCACCGGCTCAACCAGTTCTCCTCCAAGAATCTTTCTCCCCGCAGCGCCCACCGATATTTCCCCAGTAACTGTGTTTACACCTGAGTTGAGTCCCACTACTGACTCGATGTAGAGTCCCTCCCCTACTCGAACCAGCAGATCTGACAGATCTCCAACCCCCGGCTCAACCACGATGTTAGTCGGTTGGACCACAGGCAAAGTGCGATAGGAGTGGCGCACGGCATTTCCTGTTGACTTCGCACCTTCGCCTTCTCGCCACGCCGTTCGCCAATCGTACAAGTAGGAGACAAGCTTGCCGTCACGTATAAGCCAAGTCGATTGTGCAGGAGTACCCTCCGCATCAAAGGGGTTCGTCGCCATACCTTCGGGAGCAAGCCCGTCGTCCGTGAGCGAGAGGCAAGAAGAACCCAGCATCTCGCCCCTCTTGCCTACGAATACTGAGCGCCCTTTTTGCACGGCATCAGCGGTTAAAGCCCGTGCAATGCTGACAACAAGAGCGGCTGTCACCTCCGGAGCAAAGACCACCGTGTACGCCCCGGTCGGACACGACTTACCTCCAAGAAGAGCGGCGGCTTTTCTGGCCGCCTCTTCACCTGCCGCCCGAGCCTCAAGATTCTCCACCCCTCGGCCACACGTAAAGCCTATCCCCGATTGACGATCATCACCCTGGCCAGCGTGGGCCCACACATAAAGAAAGCAGAAACTACGCCTGGACGAGACCTCTACCCCAGCGGTTGACGCCACGGCCACCTCCTCCTCCTCGTCCACATACACGCTTTGCTCCACGGTGTGAATGAACGGGTAGGAAGCAGCAGCGGCCTCGGCTTCTAGAACCAGTGCACACTTTGCCTCCAAGCTAGTTGCGCTCACCGAGGGTGACCACAACCCGGGAATCTCCGGGTAGCCCGCTTCCGAGGCCGGCGGCAGACCAGCTATGGGATCGCGGTCCCCAGCAGCCATCGCCGCAGCAGCAGCGGCCGCCACGCGGTGTAATCCCGCGTCAGACAGATCAGTAGTGTAAGCGTAGCCCGTGCGTCCATCCCTCATCGCCCTCACCCCGACGCCTCTGGGCTCAGCCACTAACAAAGACTCGACGCGCCCTCCATAAGCCTTTATCTCGACCGTCCTAGCTAGAGTCACGTAAGCTTCGAAATCAGCCCGCGTTTTATCTGCGCTAGTTAAGACTGCTTTGGCTATGGCCAACGCTGAGCGGGCCCCGTAAGGCGCCGACTGCCGGCCGAACCAGGCCTCGCCAGAGTCGCTCATAGATCGGTCCCTCCCACCGTCAGCTCGCGAACACGCAAAGTTGGCTGTCCGGTACCCACGGGCACACTCTGCCCCTCTTTGCCGCAGGTGCCTGGTCTTATTTCAACGTCATTGGCTATTCCGTCAATACATTCGAGCACACGCTGGCTGCTTCCTATCAAGGTTGCTCCTCGTACGGGGCCGCTAATCCTGCCGTTTTCGATCAGGTATCCTTCCTCCACACTAAAGACAAAGTCACCCGTGGCTGGGTTTACCTGCCCACCCGAAAAAGACTTGGCGTACAGGCCGTGCTTTGTGTCAGCAATTAGCTCATCCCTTTCAGCAGAACCAGGGGCAATAAAGGTGTTGGTCATCCGAGGATATGGGAGAGAACGGTAATCCTGGCGTCGACCATTCCCGGTGCATGGTAGGCCGAGCTGACGAGCACGCAACCGATCAGTAAGGTACCCGACAAGAATCCCTTCTTCGATCAGCGCCGTCCGTTGACAGGGTGTCCCTTCGTCGTCGTAGTGAGAACTGCCCCACATACCTGGCAACGTGCCATCGTCAAAAGCCGACACGTAAGGCGGGGCTACACGCTGGCCTAGCTTCCCCTGCCACACACTGCTTTGTTTAGCTACATGGTCTGCCTCGAGGCCGTGCCCACATGCTTCATGGAACAAGACTCCACCAAATCCATTGGCTATCACCACCGGCAAGCGGCCCGCAGGCGCCGGTCTAGCATCAAGAAGCGCAACTGCCGTCCGAGCGACATACTCTCCCAGCTTCACCACCCTACTTTCGTCGACCAGCTGAGATTCTCCGATCCAAACCAGCGTGTCGCGCGCAGTCTGCAGCACACTGCCGCGCTGCGCCGCAACCAGTATGGACAGTGCTGTGCGCGGTCGTACATCGGTGACAAAGGCACCTTCTGAGTTAGCAATCCAAACTCTCTGTCGAGTCGAAGAAAAGGACACTATCACCTGGCGCACTTCGGAAGAGACAGACCGCGCCACTTCATCAGCCACGTGGAGAAGGCGAGCCGTTGCCAGAACTTGCCCGTCCAGCGCAAAGTCTTCCAAACCACTAAACCAATCATCTAGCTCGCCTGGCGCTTCCTGTGTTCTCTTCGGCGCACCAACCTTGGTCTTCACCTGTACCTGCAACCCCACCTGATTAGCAAGGTCACCAGCAAGACCAAACAGAGCCGCCTCATTTGGCGAATCCACATACCCAAATACCGTCGATTCCCCTCTTATCACCCGAATTGCGGCCCCATATTCGACCCCGTTGCTCGCCTGTTCAATTCTCCCGTCTTCAAGTCGAAGACTTAGCGACTCGCGAGCTTCAGCGTACAGGTCGGCAAAGTGGCCTCCTCTGCGGAGAGCCACGTCGAGCAGACGATGCACAAGTGACGGATCGAGAACAAATCCCCTGGTCATAGCAAGTCGCTGTTCTAGTTGTCTGATTATTATCCGGCTGTCGCGGTATGCGCGTGCACTCAAGAACGGAGATTTGCCACAATCTCAGCAAGCTCCTCGGGAGTGTTTGCTGTGGTAACACCTGCTGCTTCCAAGGCCCGGATCTTTTCCTGGGCTGTGCCCTCTCCCCCCGAGATGATGGCCCCCGCGTGCCCCATTCTCTTGTCGCGTGGGGCAGTCTTTCCAGCGATGAAAGCTACTACGGGCTTGGTTACTCCTCTGCCAATGAAAGCCGCCGCTTCTTGCTCTGCAGACCCCCCGATCTCGCCAATCAGCACAATGAGGTCGGTAGCCGGGTCTTGCTCAAATAGTTCAAGCACGTCCACAAAAGACATGCCTAGGATCGGGTCGCCGCCGATACCCACACATGTCGACTGTCCTATTCCCCGGTTTGAAAGTTGGGCAGCCACCTCATAAGTGAGAGTTCCACTGCGTGACACGATTCCCACAGATCCAGGCCTGAACGCACTGGTGGGCATAATTCCCAGTTTGCATTCCCCCGGCACGATGATGCCCGGGCAGTTGGGGCCCACGATCCGGCAGCCTTTGACCTGAGCGTATGCAACGACTCGAGTCATGTCCAATACCGGGATCCCTTCCGTGATACAGACAACAAGCTTGATGTTGTTATCGATAGCCTCGTACAAGGCGTCGCAAGCGTTGGCGGCTGGAACGAACACGATCGACGCGTCAACGCGGGTCTCCTTCACAGCCTCTCTCACGGTATCGAAGACTGGAACCCCCTCAATGACCTCTCCTCCGTGACCCGCGGCGGTGCCCGCAACAATCCTTGTTCCGTAGTCCAACATCCGCCTGGTGTGGAACCTTCCCTCCCGACCCCGGATGTTCTGCACAAGAACCTGCGTCTCAGCGTTCACCAAAATGCTCACGCTGCTCCCTCCTCCTGCCTTTCAGCTAACGACACCGCCAACTTTGCCCCTTCCGCCATAGACTCCGCCAGCACGACCGGGGTATCCGTAAGCAGCGCCCGCGCTTCCTGCTCATTAGTTCCCGTCAAACGTACGACAACCGGAACACTTATCTCGCAGCAGGCATAACAATCAACAAGAGCCTGCGCTACGGTGTCGCATCTTGTGATCCCGCCGAACACATTCACAAAAACTGCTCTAACCTTACGGTCGCTCATTAGCAGCTTAAGTGCCTCCAGTACCTGTTCTTCAGAGGCGCCCCCGCCTATATCAAGAAAGTTGGCTGGTTCACCCCCATATACCTTGATCGCGTCCATCGTGGCCATGGCCAAGCCGGCCCCGTTGACCAGACAACCAATGTGTCCGTCCAGCTTCACGAAGTGAACCCCCACCTCACGAGCTCTGACCTCCGCCAGCGGTTCCTCCCGGGTATCTCGTAGCGCAGCCAGCGAGGGCTGCCGAAATAGCGCATTTTCATCGATCACCATCTTGGAATCCAACGCTAAGAAGGAACCCTCTGGCGTCTGAGCCAGCGGATTTATCTCAGCTAGCGTGCAGTCACACTGGACAAAAGCTTCATAAAGCGCGCGTGCAATACTGGCAAAGGACCTCGTGTACTCCCTGCTCACCCCGATCCGAAGAGCGAGGTCGCGGCCCTGGTACAAATGAAATCCCACTAGAGGATCAGCCGGTATTTGGACTACCGCTTCTGGGAACTCCGCCGCGACTTGCTCGATGTTTACGCCTCCACGCCCGCTGCCTATCACTGTCACCGTTCGTCTAGCTCGGTCAAGTACTGCGCCCAAATAGAACTCACGGCTTACCTCGACCGCCTTGGTGACCAGAACTTTGCTCACCCTGCTTCCCTTGATTCTCCGCCCAAGGAGCGCACCCGCGTGCTCTCGAGCCTCGTCAGCACTCGCACAGACCCTAACTCCTCCAGCCTTTCCTCTCCCACCAACCAGTACCTGCGCCTTTACCACAACTTTTCCGCCCAACTCACGGGCTATGTCCTCAGCCTCATCCGCTGTCGAAGCGACACCACCAGGTGGGAAAGGCACACCCCGTCTAGCCAAGATGGCCCGCGCGTCATACTCGTGAAGTTTCATCCCCTTCTCTCCAAAACCTCGCGGCGCTCCATGCGCCCTTTTAGACGGCTCGCCAGTCGGGGCGGGCCGCCCTCTTGGGCGGCCCGCCCCCTCTTTGTCGTGGCTGCCCCCAGGCTAGGATTCGCCTGTATAGGGGCTGCAGCTTGTTTTAGCCTAAACCAGAGGAATGTCTCCCAGGTTGATGTCGGCTTGGGCGGTGTCTAGAGCGGTAAAGGTCTTTACCTTGGTTCCGCTTTTGATCTCAAGGTCGTAGACACCGTCAGGAAGACCTTCAAACCAGAAGTCGCCGTAGGCATCGGTCTGTACTTCGCGCACCTGACCGGTCTTGGTGTCTTTAAGCGTGCAGGTGGCGCCGATGATGACTTCTTCTTCCACCGGGTCATAGACGGTGCCGGCAATGAACTTCTTAGGCAGACCGATGTAGTAAACCCGGGGTTTTACCTGGTCTTTTAGCTCCGGCTTCCATACCTCAGCCTTGGCTATTAGCTCTTGCGCTTGTTCTTCGTCTAGGAACTTAAGAGCCAAGGTGGGGCAGGCATCAGCGCAACGCGGCTCCGCCCAGCCATCGTCTAGAAGATGAGCACAGCCGGTGCACTTTTGCGCTAGGTTGAGGTCTTCGTTAAAGAAGATAGCGTCGTAAGGGCAGCTATCTACGCAGTTGCGGCAGCCTGTGCACTTGATGGGGTCAATGATGACCAGGCCGTCATCACGCTTGTAGATGCCGCCCTCTACTGGGC
>JAOAGT010000008.1 GCA_026415615.1 Thermoleophilia bacterium
ATGCTGGATGTAAACGGCTTTGAAGTAATCGACCTAGGCATTGACGTGCCGGAGGAAAAGTTTGTAGAAGCGGTACGGGAGCACAAACCCCAAGTACTTGCTCTTTCCGGCTTTCTCTCCATTGCTTTTGACTCCATGAAGTCCACCATAGAGGAAGTAGAAAAAGCTGGACTACGCGAAGGCCTTAAGGTCATCATCGGTGGCGGGCAAATGGACGACACCATCAGGCGCTACACCGGCGCTGACGCCTACGGTGACGACGCTATGGATGCCGTAGCCTTTGCCAAAGAAGTGGTGGGGGTGAAATAGGCCATGACAGAGAAGCCCTGGGTAGGGCCTGAGTCTGACGACGGGAAGGGAGCGAAGGGCGCGCAGCCCGAGGTCTCTCTGGAAGAACTCGATTCAGCTTGCGGGTCCTTACCCAGGGTTCACAGCAGCGGTAAGCTTGACTGGGTGGTCGTCGCCTGCGAGATGATCGAAGATGAGGTTCGTCTCGCCTTACGCTCACTCCCTCCCGAGCAGAGACCGCCAGTGATCTGGGTGGAAAGTGGGCTGCACGACCGGCCGGAGCGACTTCATGCTGTGCTGTCGGACATCGTTTCACGCTTGGACCAGGGGGCTGAACTGGGGGTCCCAGTGACTGTACCGAGCGTCAGGCCGGGTAGAGGTCCGGCGGAGGCTCGGCGAGAGGAACTAAGAGTAGGCCCCGTAAGCAGAGTTGTGTTCGCCTTTGGGTTCTGTGGAAACGCCCTTGCTGGCATATCCGCTCAGAATCTCACCCTGGTGTTGCCCCGAGCAGACGATTGCATAACGTTGCTCCTCAACCACGGTTGTAAGCGAGAAGAGGTGCCGCGGAATCCTCGGCATTACTATCTGACCCGAGGATGGTTCTGCCACGAAAGTTCTCTAATGGAAGCTTTTGATGAGTGGGTACGTCGGTATGGTGCGGAGAAGGCGGCTCGTTTGCAGAAGGCCATGTTCGCCGGCTACGAAACGGTGAGCCTAATCGACACCAAAGCCTATGACGTGGGCGAGTGGCAATCGCAGGCAGAGGAGGTGGCGAGAACTCTTGGTCTTGGTAGCGACGTGGTCGAGGGTTCGGTGCAGCTGCTAGAGAAGTTGTTTCAGGGGCGCGAAGACAGTGAAATCATTGTTGTTCCTCCCGGGGAGAAGGTCACGTTGGAGCATCTGTTCGGCGCCAGGACCCCGGAGCCGACGGCAGCTTCAAGCTAGATTTTTTTGGTAGGTCGGATCAAGCGAAAGGGGAGCAAAAGGTGGCGACTTTTGAGACAGTGGTAAGGAGCGCTACCCGAGAAGTAATAATCGGGGGTGGTCGCCCGGTAGTCCTCATAGGCGAAAGGATTAACCCCACAGGTAAGAAAAGACTGGCCGAGGCTCTAAGAGCGGGCGATTTGAGTGTGGCCAAGGAAGAAGCGCTGGCACAGGTGGCTGCCGGCGCCGACATCCTGGATGTAAATGCCGGGGCTACCGGTGTCGACGAGATAGAAATGTTGCCGCGTGTGGTCGAAGCGGTTGCTGAAGTGGTAGATGTTCCTCTGTGCATTGACAGCCGCAAGACAAAGGCGCTGGCCGCGGCGCTAGCGGTCTGTCCTGGACGTCCTATTGTGAACTCTGTGACTGGCGAAGAAGCTTCACTTGAAGAGGTTCTTCCTCTCGTCAAAGAGTATGGAGTGCCGGTCATAGGTCTCACACTTGATGAGAAGGGCATTCCGGCCGATCCATCGGCTCGTGTGGAGATTGCGCATAAGATTGTGGAGCGGGCCGAATCGTACGGGATCCCGCGGCATGACGTAATCATCGACTGCCTAACCCTTTCTCTGGGGGCCAATGTAAAAGCTGGGTTGGCGACTCTCGAAGCCACCAGACGCGTGAGGGACGAACTGGGTGTAAACCAGACGCAGGGGTGTAGCAACATTTCCCATGGCTTACCTAACCGGCCCATCCTGAACGCGGTATATCTGGGAATGGCCATTGAAGCAGGGCTCACGTGCCCCACGGTGGATGTCGCTCAGGTAAGACTGGCGGCTCTCTCTGCCGACCTTATCTTGGGGCGCGATAACTACGCGATGCGCTTCATTTCAGCCTTCCGGGAGGCGCAAAAAGCCGCTCAAGGGCAGTGAGGGGCGTCACATGCAGTTGGTAGAGCAAAGCCTGTACATCGACGGGAGGTGGGTTTCTCCCGCCGAACCCGGCCAGTTCATCGCAGTTATTGATCCGTCCACCGAGGAGAAGATCGCGGAGGTAGCCTGCGCTGGCAAGGCCGACGTGGATAGGGCTCTCCAGGCTGCCCAAAGGGCTTTTGTTTCTTTCAGCCAAACAACCCGTGAGGAGCGTTTGGAGTTGCTGGAGGCTCTTCTTGCCGCCTACAGAAAGCGCAAGACGGCGATTGCCGAGGCGATGACTGCCGAGGTTGGCATTCCAGCGAGCTTCTCGGAGCCTGTGCAGGCTACCATTGGGGAGCGTCATCTGGACACGATTATCAAAGTGCTGCGTGAATACGAGTTTGAAGAGGAATTAGGCAGCACTCAGATCGTTCGGGAGCCCATTGGGGTGTGCGCGCTCATATCGCCCTGGAATTGGCCGATGAACCAGGTTGTGGTCAAAGTCGCCCCGGCGCTCGCGGCAGGATGCACTATGGTTCTTAAGCCTAGTCAGCTGTCGCCCCTTTCGACGCTCCTGTTTGCCGAGGCGGTGCACGAGGCGGGGGTGCCCGCCGGAGTGTTCAATCTGCTCAATGGCCCCGGGTCGACCTTGGGACAGATGCTCGCTTCCCATCCGGCCGTAGACATGGTTTCGGTGACCGGCTCCACCGAGGTGGGGGCTGCGGTAGCGCGGGCAGCCGCGGATACCATAAAGCGCGTCTCTCAAGAGCTAGGGGGCAAGTCAGCGTACATTGTTTTCGAGGACGTCGATCTGGAAAAAGTGGTAGCTGCTGGGGTCCGCAACTGTATGCGCAATTCCGGCCAAAGCTGCAATGCGCCCACGCGCATGCTTGTAGCTGAGTCTGTCTACGATCAGGCGGTGGAGATCGCGGCCCGCACTGCTTCCGAGCTAAAGGTGGGAGATCCTCGTGATCCCGAAACCTTCCTGGGCCCTGTTGCTGGTAAGAAACAGTATGAGACAGTTCTTGACTACATCCGGTCTGGGATCGCTGAAGGGGCAAGACTAGTGGCTGGTGGCTTGGACAGGCCTGAGGGTCTTGAGCGCGGATACTATGTGCGCCCGACAGTGTTCGCTGATGTGACAAACGACATGCGCGTTGCAAGGGAAGAGATTTTTGGCCCCGTTTTGTGCATCATGAAATTTCGCGATGAAGACGAAGCGGTCGCGATAGCCAACGACAGCGATTACGGCTTGTCGGGTTACGTCAGCTCCAAGGACCTAGAAAGAGCGCGGCGGGTCGCCCGGAAGCTCCGCACCGGAATGGTTCATCTTAATGGAGCGCTTCCGGACATGTTTGCTCCCTTTGGTGGTTACAAGAAGTCCGGCAACGGGCGGGAATGGGGTCGCTTTGGACTCGAGGAGTTCCTGGAAGTCAAAGCCATTATGGGATATCGGCCCTTCAAGTGATGGGATGGTAAACTATTAAGGCTGCGGCTGCCGAACCACGCCTTGCAGGCGGGCGGCGTCTTTTTTTGGGTTGGTCGGTTCAAGAGACGGAACGGAGAGAGTCGATGGCATTACTCGAAGAACCAATCAAAGAAGTAAAGGTCCTTAAGAATTACATTAATGGCGAGTGGGTTGAGTCCAAGGGCGAATACGTGGACGTCGTCAACCCGGCCAACATGAAGGTTATCGCCAAGGTTCCCATCTCCACTAAGGAAGAGTTCGACGCTGCTGTTGAGGCGGCAAAGAAAGCTTTTCCTGAGTGGCGGCGTACTACCCCGCTGGCGCGTTCCCGTCTGCTCTTCCGGCTCAAGGAGCTTCTAGAAGAGAATTTTGAGAAAGCCAGCCGTATCCAGACGCAAGAGCACGGCAAGTGCATAGACGAGTCCCGTGGTGAGACGCGGCGTGGTATTGAGAATGTAGAAGTCGCCTGCGGTATTCCCACTCTAATGCAGGGCTACATTTCCGAAGATGTCGCGCACGGCATCGATGAGTGGTGCATGCCGACTCCACTGGGAGTGTTTGGTATCATTGGCCCCTTCAATTTCCCCTTCATGATCCCGCTGTGGTCGGCTCCGTATGCGGTTGCTACCGGCAATACCATTGTCATTAAGCCGTCCAGCGAGGTTCCTTTGAGCCAGGACTTCCTGGCCCAGTTGGTTGAAGAGGCCGGCTTCCCGCCGGGAGTCTGGAACGTGGTACACGGCGGCCGGACAGTCGTCAACGCCATGCTTGAGCATCCGGACATCAAGGGCGTTACGTTTGTTGGGTCCACACCGGTCGGCCGGGACGTCATCTACCGCAAGTGTGGCGAAACCGGCAAGCGCTGCATTGCTCAGTGCGGGGCCAAGAACTTCATGATCATCATGCCCGACTGCGATGTCGACAACACTATCGCTGCCATGATGACCTCGTTCTTCGGTAACACTGGCCAGCGCTGCCTCGCGGCGGCTAACGCAGTCATCGTTGGTGATGATGACCGCTTCTACGATGACTTTGTGGCCAAGGTCGTCGATAGGGCATCGAAGATCAGAGTAGGCTACGGTCTGGACGAGTCCATCCAGATGGGTCCTCTGCGCGACCCCTCCAAGAAGCAGAACGTTGTCAACTACATCGAAATCGGCCTCAAAGAGGGGGCTGAGCTCTTGCTGGATGGCCGGAACGTTAAGCCTGAGGGTGGTCTGCCCGATGATTCCTTTGTTGGGCCGACCATTTTCCAGAACGTGCGTCCTGACTCACGGCTAGGCTCTGAGGAAATCTTCGGCCCCGTGATGAGCATCATGCGGGCGAAGACCTTGGAAGAGGCTGTCGAGATGGCAAACGCCAATCCTTATGGCAACGGCCATTCCATCTTCACCTCGAGCGGCAAGGCTGCACGTTACTTCCGCTACAACATCGAGAGCGGCAACGTCGGCATCAACATCGGCATTACTGCCGCGATGGCGTTCTTCCCGTTCGGCGGAATGAAGGACTCCTTCTTCGGTGTGCTTCATACTCAGGGTAAGGAAGCCATCCGCTTCTTCACCGAGAGCAAAGTCGTGATCGAGAGATGGTTCTAGTCTAAGGAGATGACTGACGAATGACACTGCAGACTGCATCAGAAGGCATCTCCTTCGCGCGGGACCTGGAAAACAAGACTGCTGCCTTTTACGAGGAGCTAGCGGCTCGGTTTCCCGAGAAAGCCGAGACCTTTCGCTCCTACGCTAAGGCAAACCAGAGGAACGTGAGCAACATCGAGCGGGCCTACTACGGAGTCATCACAGATGCTATCGAGGGCTGCTACGCCTTTAAGATAGAGCCCGAGGACTTTGTGATTGATGTTGCCACCGACGGAATTTCCGACCTGGCGGGGGCGGTTGCAAAGGCTCTTAAGAACGAGGAGACGCTCGTGCGTTTCTTCACCGAGGCAGCGGAGCAGGCCAAGGGGACTATGGCTGATGTGCCACGGACCTTTGGGCTAGTGTCCCGCAAGCATGGAGAGCGGATAGAGGAACTCAAGGCAATGGCAGGTTAAGTGCCAGGCCGGTTCCTCGGTTTGGGGCGAGTTAGGTATGTTGCCGGCCCCGGCGTTAGCCGGGGCCGGCACGTGTGCGCGAACATGTGCTGGCTTATGCGGAAGCGTTTTCTCTTGGACGCCATATCTCCTGACCGGGTTTGGCGCTAAGATTCTTGTGGTCTGGGCAGGGAGCTGCTGTATTGTTGAGATGAAGCATGACTGCTGGAGGGCGGCGGTAAAGAGGACTAAAGGAGGCACAGCGTGAGCACTGGAAAAAGGATCCTGGCTATCGTGCTTGTGGCCGTCTTGGCGGCCACACTCTTGGGCGTGACCGCTTGTGGTGAAGACGAGCAAGCCAAGGAGGAGCTGCGGGCTGCGCTTGACAAGTTTGACCAAGACGTCGCCGAGCTCACGAAGACCTTCATGTCCGGCGGGACAGTGCCTGATGTGAAGAAAGCCAAGGACACCTACGCGCCGGACTGGCAGGCCGTGATAGCAGCGGCTGAGAAGGTAAAGGGAGCCAAAGACCACGTACAGGCTGCCAAGGATGCCTGGGCGAAGGTGGATGCAGCCATCAACGCTCTTCCGGACGACGCGGCCTTGGCCAGTGTGGGCATGAGCATTCTCCCTGTTGTGCAAGAGTTGCAAGCGGTTGCTGCCGAACTTCGCAAAGTGGTTGGTGAGGCTAAGAAGTAGCAGCACAAGCGCGATAGGGAATCATCGGGGAGGCGCCTGAAATACGGCGCCTCCCATGAGTAATCACGCAAAGGGCGCGTCTAGGAGGAACCAAGAACTTGAGCGACGGGACCGGAGTACTCATTGCGGTTGTAGCGGTCGCTCTTATCTTCGACCTTCTGAATGGTTTTCATGACGGTTGCAATGCCGTTTCCACTGTTATCTATACCGGTGCGCTTAAGCCCCGCTTCGCCATAGGGTTGTCTGCCTTTTTTAACTTTGTGGGCCCTCTGGTCATGGGAGTAGGCGTCGCTAAGACCATAGGCGGGGTCATCAGCGCCAGCGACGCCTCGGCTCACCTGGTTATAGCTGCCTTGCTTGGTGCATGCGTATGGGAAGTTCTTACTTGGTTGTGGGCTCTGCCGATGAGCTCTTCGCATGCCCTTGTCGGCGGTCTGCTAGGTGCTGGTATTGCAGCACTGGGCCTTTCCGGAATTAACTGGCACAAAGTCATTTTGGTGTTCGCGTCCCTCCTAATCTCGCCTATCCTGGGCATCGTAGTAGGCTACGGCCTCATGCGGATCAGCCGGGCTTTCTTTACCCGCATGCGCTGGAGCATGGCGCGGGCCGACCGTTTCTATAAGCACATGCAAATACTGTCCTCCAGCTGGGTTTCTTTTAGTCACGGTTCAAATGACGCCACAAAGGTGATGGGAATCATAGTGATTTTTCTGGCAGCCCAGCATCGACTCGACGTGACTGATTACGTAGGAATACACGGCTTTCCTGTATGGGTCATACTCGCCTGCGCTGGAGCCATGGGCGTTGGTACGTTTCTGTCCGTGCGTTCCTTCCGGCTCATTCGTACTTTGGGAGAACGAATAACCAAGCTTCATCCCGTCAACGGCTTCAGTGCCGAATGCGGAGGGGCGATCGTTATCCTCCTGGCTTCCACCTTTGGGCTCCCTGTCTCGACCACCCACGTGGTTACTTCGGCGGTCACCGGAACTGGTCTCGCGAGTCACTTGGGCAGCGTGAGTTGGAAGGTATTTAGATCTATTGCTTTAGCCTGGGTGGTGACTTTGCCCTTTTGCGCTATTATGGCGGCAATTCTTTATTATCTTCTGAATCTGGTCTTTTAGGGAGTTTCCATGGCAAAGTCCCGATTTGACAGGATCAGGCGTACCTTCGGGGGCGAGACAACGCTTGAGGGGGCGATAGAGGCAATGGGGAAGGAGCGCGAGGAGCAGATCCTCGAACGGGTGGCTCGGTTTGCCGATCAGGTTGTAGTGATCGTTGAGAAACTCAGGGACGTGGTCGAGAAGTTTGCAGCCGACCGGTACGAGGAACTTGCGCAAGCTGCGCAGGAGCTGGACCGCCTTGAGAGCGAGGCCGATGATAGCAAAGAGGCTCTCCTGGATGAGCTTGCTACCGGCAGCGTGTTTCCGATTCACAGGGCCGATTTGGCTCGGTTGGTGGGGTCGATGGACAACATAGCCAACTTAGCTGCCGGGGCCGCGGATCGTATCTCGATGCGGCGGTTCTCTCTGCCCGCGCAACTCAACCAGCAGCTGGTGGCTATGGCCGAAACCGATCTCGAAGCGGTGCGGGTTCTCAGAGACTCGGTCTTGGCGATGGGCAAGGACTTGCGAGAGGCGATAGCGCTTGCTCGCAGGGTGGATAAGATCGAGAGTCGGGCCGATGACATCTTTGCCCAGATGTATCGGGAGATGTTCGACATGGATACCGACTACAAGACTTTCCACCAGCTCAAAGCCATCATCGAGAGGCTGGAAAGCATCGCAGACCGTTGCTGCCAGAACGCGGAACTCCTCAGGCACATGGCGCTTGAGTACCTCGAAGAACAATAAGCACTGATCTTAAGAGGGCCCGGGTGTGCTGCGGATAGGGCTGGCCCAGCTCAATTCTCGCCAAAACAAAGCGGCCAACCTTGAGGCTGCAGGCAAGGCTATTGACCGGCTGGCTTCTCTCGGCGCAGACCTCATTCTGCTGCCGGAAATGTTCAACTTCCACGGCTTGGATCAGGCTAACGCTGAGGCGGCTGAGCCTATTCCAGGGCCGAGTACCCTCTGGGCGGCCGAGAAAGCTCGCGAGCACGGAGTATTTCTGCACTGCGGAAGTCTGGCCGAACTGCGGGGAGAGAAGGTTTACAACACCAGTGTTGTGTATGATCGCTCCGGCAGAGAGGTTGCCCGCTACAGCAAGCTTCATCTTTGGGATGCGCGCACGCCTGACGGCCTAGAATACAGGGAGTCGGAGTGGTTCAGTGCCGGTGAGCAGCTCACGGTCTTCCCCTGCGAGGGAATCGTCGCCGGGCTTGCCATATGTTATGACCTGCGTTTTCCCGAGTTGTTTCGTGCTCTTGCAGACATGGGCGCCCAGCTCTTCCTGATCCCTGCCGCTTTTACTGTGCCTACGGGAATAAGTCATTGGGAACCTCTTCTGCGAGCCCGAGCCATCGAGAACGGCTGTTATGTGGCGGCATGCGGACAATGGGGACCTTATGCCCGGGGGCGCCAGAACTATGGCCACAGCATGGTGGTTGATCCGTGGGGCATGGTTATCGCTCAATGTAGCGAGGGAGCGGGCGTGGTCACCGCCGATATTGACGTGGACTACGTGCGCGAGGTCCGCGAACGGATGCCCGTTCTTAGACATAGGCGCTTGGATCTGTTCAAATGATCATGGCCGAGGACATCCCGGAGGTTCTGTCCACGTCGGCTGTGCTGCGGCTGACCGGCTTGACCCGCAGCGCATTGTACTTTTACATCCGTCAGGGTCTGCTTCCTGAGCCGCAAAGAACGGAAAGTGGCCGGCTGCTGTTCAGCAGGGACCAGGTCGAGATCCTGAAACAAGTGGTCGAACTGCGGAAACAGGGGCTCTCTGTTGCGGAGGTTCGCCTTCGCCTAGAAGGGCATTTGCTCAAGAGTCGTGCCGGCAATGCTGACTTGGCTGCGCGGGAGCGCGAACGCTTGCGGGCTGCCATCATTGATGCTGCCACAGAAGAGTTCATGGCCAAGGGGTACAAGCGGACGCACGTTTCGGCAATCATGCAGAAAGTCGGGGTTACTCCGCAAGTTTTTTATGCGTTCTTTCCCAGCAAACTACAACTTCTTGCCGAGTGTTTTCGGTCGTTTATCGAGAAAGGTAGCGTCTTAATTGAGCCTCAGATGGTCCAGTATCAGGATCCGGTCGAGAGAGCGGTGCGGCGCCTGGCCACAGATCGCCGTGGAGACGAACTGGGCTCCATGTTGGCCGCGGCAGTGCGCTCGGAGGGAAAGCTTGACCCGGTAGATGAGGGTCCCGTTGCCGAAGCGATGCAGAGTGTCATGAAGCGTTTTGCCTCCGAGCTGGCCAAAGAGCGTCCGCCTGGAGCGCCCGAGACACCGGTTCCGGACGAACTTGTGGTGTATGGCCTAGTAGGAGCTCTCAGTTTTCAGAGCATGAGGGTTTCATGGGGCGGGGAATACACTTTTGCTGATTTTCTGCGAGCCAACTTGTTCATATATCTCAGTGTGCTTGCTGCAATACGGGGAGAAATTGACATCTACGCGCGGCTAGCTCGGTACGAGGAGCTAATTCAACAGGTGAGTGCAAAGGCTTCTACCAACTCCTCAGTTGAAACTCCTGGGCGGACACGGTCCGAGGAATAACTAGCTCCCGAAAAACCCGTCTCATACCGCTTTCTGCAGCAGCTCACCTCCCGAGTTTGAGCGCGGTTGATCTTGATGTGTGGCATCCAGGCCGTTTCTCGTCATCTGTTACTAGTTAGCGCTAAGTATCTGCATCTAAAAATGTTGACAACCCCAGAGGGCTTATGTAGGATGGCCTGCAGAATACTCACGATCTCATCTAGGAGGGTGCTTGTGACCACCCGGTGGCAAGACTGTCAACTGATCATAGTGGGGGGTGGCGGCTCAGGGCTTGCGGCAGCGGTACGTGCACGAGAGGCTGGTCTTGAAGATGTGATGGTCTTGGAGAAAACACCGCGTCCCGGAGGCAATGCTCTCTTGGCTGTGGTCATGCTTGGCCTTGAAGGGGGCGCCGATGAATCAGATCTCCGGGCCAGTATTGACCAAGCTTTCCGCGCAACGATGGAAGCGGGCCGGTGGATCCTGAATCACCGTCTGGTACGCATGTTCTTGGAGAAACACCCGGAAGTAGTGGATTGGCTACGGCGTATGGGTGTGCCTTTCGTAGTAGGCGGTTTCGAGCTAAACGCAAAGAAGTTTACGGTTCTTCGTATGCCAAAGCGCTTCGGTGATTACAGGACAACCGACCCCTCTCGGGGCCCTGGATTTGCGGGCAGCGTTGTGGTTGAGCGACTCTTGGAAAAGTGTCGCAAACTCGGGGTAAATGTCGTCACCAACGCTCGGGTCACGAAGTTACTAATTGGAAACGATGGCGAAGTAACCGGGGTAGTGTTCCGCCACTCTGGCGAGGAGGTCAGCGCCAGCGGCGACGCTGTTGTGCTGGCAGCAGGCGGTTTTGGGGCCAACAAGGCTCTCATGGCAGAGTTGTTCCCAAACGAATTCCGCAACCCAGACTCCATTAACAACCTCTGTGTCGGAGCGTCCACTGGCGACGGGATACTCATGGCTCGAGAAATTGGCGCGCTCATAGGTGATGACCGCGATGCGGGGATAGTGGGGCCCGGTCATCACCCCTGGGCGTACAGTGTGCACGAAGCTCTTCTGCGACCAGAGACGGTTTGGGTAAACAAGCGCGGAGAACGGTTCGTCGACGAGAGTGTGGGGTTCGCTTCGTGCCAAGCATTGGTTAGACAGCCAGACGCGGTAATGTACGCGCTTCTTGATGAGGAACTCAAAGACTACATCAAGAAGCACCCCAACGACAGGCAGATCGCGATGGACGGACTTGGCTGGTTCGCCACTCTCGACGAAGACCTCAAAAGGGAAGCCGCATGGAGCCGCAGGGTAGTGTGCATTGCAGATACCTGGGAGGAGATCGCCTCATTTGTCGGGAGTTCTCCTGATGCTCTTAAACAAACAATCTACAGCTACAACCAGTTCTGCGAACAAGGGCGGGATGGGGACTTCCTAAAGGAGCCCAGGTTCTTGCGTCCTCTGCACACGCCACCTTTCTACGCCATTCTAGGGCTTCGGTTTTGCCACGGGACAGCCGGAGGCGTGTGTATTGATCACCAGCTGCGAGTTATCGGAAAAAACGGCAAGGTGATCAAGGGCTTGTACGCCACGGGCGACAATACCAGCGGATGGGTTGCTGAGTGGCATCTCCCCGGTACGACGCTTGCCTGGGCCTTCACCTCAGGGTACATGGCCGGGGAAAACGCCGCTGATTACATCTTAGGTCGAAGCGAAAGGGGGTGAGAAAGAAAGCCAGATAGTTGACTCTGCTGTGTCTTACGCATGGCACGACTAAAGGAAGAATCTTGGGAGGGAGGTCTTGCAGCATGAAACCTAGGCTGGTTCGTTTCTTTGTTGTGTTCTTGGCAGTTTTCAGCCTAGTTACTTTGATAGCGGCTGGCTGCGGTGAAGAGCAGAAACCAGTCTCTACGACAGGCGTCACCTCTGTATCGGGACCTGAAGGCTCCACTAGTACCGCGCCTGTTTCGACAGAACAGACAACATCCGGTGGCGAGACTTACACCATCAACTGGGTCACCGCAATGCAATCCACTACTCCGACCTTTGAGTGGATGCAGAAGTGGGCCGCATGGATGGAGAAGAAGAGCGGCGGCCGCCTGAAGTTTAACTTCCAGCCCGACGAGACGGTTCTCAAAGCCCCAGAGCTTTTGGACGGTGTTAAGAACGCCGTGGGGGACATGTCCGACATCTTCCTTGGGCTCTATTCGGGGCGCTTCCCCGTGACCGACGTAGTGTACCTGCCGTTCTTATTTGAGTACCCCGCAGGGCGGGCTCTGGGAGCCACAGTGACCGAGCTGGCCAAAAAATATCCGCAAATTCAAGCAGAATTTGAGGCGCAGGGGGTCAAACTTCTTGGCTTTATGCCCATGGGGGCTGGCGGCCAGATTCACCTTACTAACAAGCAAGTCAAGACTATGGCCGATCTCAAGGGTGTTTCCTTGGAAGCCCATGGAGGGGACGTCCTTAACGAAGTACTAAAGGCTCTCGGCGCCACTCCTGCATCCATCTCGCCCGCTGAGGGTTACGATGCCCTGTCCAAAGGCATCGTGGGCGGCATGGTTGGAGAGTATGAATTCATCATGAGCTCCGGTTTCTACGAGTTGATGAAGTACTCCGTCGAGGTTGGCGGGCTTAGTTTTGCGCTAGAAGCCGTCATCATGAATCTGGACTTCTGGAACAAGCTGCCGGCTGACTTGCAACAGCTGCTTGTCGAGGAAGGCATGAAAGCCTACTGTGAGGTGGCCGGCTACATTGTCGACAAGAACGACATGGGCTTCCGCACCAAACTTGACGAAGCTGAGAAAGCCAAAGGCGGGGGCATATACGTATTGCCGGCCGAAGAGCGGCAGCAGTGGAAGGACATTGCTGTCGCGAAGTGGGATCTGTGGAAAGGAGCTGCTGCCGCAACTGGAGCTCCGGCGGATCAGATCCTCATAGACGCTCAGTCCCTTGCAAAGCAGTTCTCCTATGGTTCGTACGCGACAGACTATCCAGAGAAAGTCCTTGCTGAGTGGGGGATGTAAGAGAGCGCTGTAACGAAGCGCGGCCGGTCCCCCGTCCTCACTTACGCGGAGGGCGGGGGACCGGCCGGGCAGCAGGTTCTATGTATTGGTCTAGGAGTGTTGCAAGGTGAGTCATGAGTACCAATGACAACTCCGATACCAGCCAGATGGCTGAAGCTCTTGCACCCCCAGGAACCGCGGGGCGCGCACTAGAGCGAGTACTACGAATCTGTCAACACTTGGGCATGATTGTGGTGCTGGCCCTCATGCTGGTGACAGTGGTCCAGGTGACCTCCCGGTATGTCTTCAATCATCCTTTCGAGGGGGTCGTTGACGTCTCCAGCATGATGGTGGTCAGTCTTGTCTTTTTGGCCGGACCATACAACTTCTTGGTGGATCGCCACATCCGGGTGGACATGGTCCTGAGACGGCTATCGCGGCCAACCCGAATAGGGATGGAACTCCTTATGGATGTCATATGTCTGGCGGCGGTGGGTCTGGCGTGCTGGTCCACCATCAAACAAGGCAATGCGATGGCAGGCACCGGTCAGGTAAGTCGCACAGCCCACATTCCCTACTATCCATTCTTCTACGTTGTGGCGTTTGGTTGGTTTCTCTCAGCTCTTGCCGTCTTGGGGCACATGGCCAGTCTAGCCCTCGAAGCGAGGGGAGGACGCCGATGAGTAACGAAGTCATTGGCATCATTGGGCTGGCGGTCTTTTTCATCCTGATATACCTCGGTCTTCCCATCTCCATGGCCTTTCTTACCGTGGGGATCGGAGGGATTGCTCTCTTTCGCACGTTTGGCAGTTCGCTTTCCATTCTCGGAACCAGCCCTTTCCACACGATGACCTCCTACGTGTGGTCGGTATTTCCTCTATTCACGTTCATGGGGTTTCTCGCCTTGATGGCCAATGTGGCTCCCAGTTTCTATGAAGGCTGTAAAGCATGGATTGGCCACTGGCCCGGGGGGATGGGACACGCATGCATTCTGGCTAATACTGCCTTTGGAGCCTGTGTAGGGGATCCTACGACAGCAGCCATGACCTTCACTCCAATGTCCCTTCCAGTGATGCGAAAGCAGGGCTACGCTGACCGCGTGTCTATCGGCGTGATTTCAGCTTCGGGCATTTTGGCTACCCTGATCCCTCCCAGCGGAAGTCTGATCATTTACGGCGCGCTTACTTCAACCTCGATAGGTGAACTCTTCATGGCCGGAGTCATACCAGGACTCGCACTTGCTGTGCTTTACATGATCACCTTAGGGGTGATTTGCGTAATTAATCCGCGCTTGGCACCTCCCAGCGAGAAAGCAAGCTGGCGGGAGCGATGGGTGGGGCTGTGGAGAATGTGGCCGTTTGTTTTTGTGTTGGCGGTGATCTTGGGCGGTATCTACCTAGGCGTGTTTACTCCGACAGAAGCGGGAGCGGTGGGCTGTTTTGTTATGCTCATCATTGCTGTGTTCCGCCGCGGTCTCAGCTGGAAGAGTTTCCTCCAGGCTTTTGCCGAGGCTGGCAAGGTTATGGGCGCGGTTGGGTTCATGATAGTCGGGGCCACCATTTTTAACGTCTTCTTAGCCTTCACAGGTCTTCCCAAAGCGTTAGCTGAGTCGGTAGCCGGAGTGACTCAGAGCCCGCTTATTTTTAGCCTTCTCATGATTGTTGTCTATTTTGTGCTGGGTATGTTCATGGACCCAGGGTCAGTGACTTTGCTCACCGTACCGTTGTTCTATCCCATCTGTCAGGCGGTGGGGCTATCCTCTCTCCAGTACGGTGTCTTGCTTACTCTGATGCTGGGTATTGGGGGCTTGACGCCGCCCTACGGCATGATCCTAATAATGATCGCTGGCTACTTCCGCGGCATCAAATTGGGCGATGCCTTTCGAGGGGCGGCGCCCTATATCATTCCGCTTCTGATCATGGCGGTGCTCATTGTGCTGTTCCCGGCGATTGTCCACTTTCTCCCCAGCCACATGGTCAATCGATGAGACCTTGGCAAGGATTGATGAGGTCTCGGCGAGATAGCAACCTGATTTTACGAGCGGGCTGAACAAAACAACCCGTCTGTCTCGGGTTTCGACGGCCTGAGACCGTCTCTATTTCCGCCCGAGACAGACGGGTTGAGCTTACAGGCGCGCAGGTTGCCTCTGCACTCCTGAAGGTTAGAAGTCGATCTCGTAATGGTATACGCCATTACGTAACTGACTCCGGACTTTAAAGCCGCTCTTGTTGATCACCGCCTGCATCGGCTTGTTGTCTCGCAGTACTTCCGCGGTAAATCCGGCGATACCGTTGCGTTTGGCGATATTAGCCAAGTGTTTCATGATGAAAGTGCCTATGCCACGGTTCTGCCAGTCATCTCTTACGACAAAAGCCACCTCGGCCCGGTTTGTCTTAGGATCAAGGTAGTAACGTCCAATAGCGATGATCTCTTCTCCTTGCGGCGCCGGGATGGTACCTACAATGGCCACCTCGTTCCGGTGATCCACGTAGACAAAGTTCTGTAGCTGCTTCCGAGGAATCCGTTTCAGGTGCTGCATGTAGCGATAGTAGATGGTTTCCTGCGAGAGCGAGTAAAACAGGTCCCTAGTCAGGGGCTCATCCGTGGGGTTCATGGCCCGGAAACTAATCAAGGTCCCATCGTCTAACACCATAGTGGTGCGCACCTCTTTGGGCCCTACCACGAACCTTCCCTCGACATCCGCAAGCTCTGGGCGCACCCACTTATACTCGATGGCTTTAGCCAGGAGTTCCTCACGGAATTTGGGATGGGCAATGCATATGAGAGCAAGTGCTCGCTCTTGGATAGTCTTGCCGTGCAAGTATGCAATGCCGTACTCGGTTACCACGTAGTGCACTGCGCCTCGTGGGGTGACCACGCCGGCTCCGGGCTTAAGTGTAGGCACAATACGCGAGACCTTTCCTCCTTCTGCGGTTGAGGGCAAAGCAATTATTGCTCGCCCGCCTGGGGAACGCCCGGCGCCTTGGTTAAAGTCAGATTGTCCGCCGATTCCCGAGTAGAACATTGTGCCTAGGGAGTCGGAACACACCTGGCCTGTGAGATCCACCTCAAGCGCAGTGTTGATGGCCACCATCTTGTTTTGGCGACCGATGATGAACGGGTCGTTCACATACTCGGTCGGGTTGAAGGAGAATAACGGGTTGTTGTCTACGTATTCGTAGAGCCTACGAGTGCCTATAGCAAAGCTCGTAACAATCTTTCCTCTGTCGAGCGACTTTTGGTTTCCTGTTACCGCTCCGCTCTCGATCAGTGGGATTATCGCGTCGGTGATCAACTCAGTGTGAATCCCAAGGTCTTTCTTGTCTTTTAGATGGGCTACGACTGCATGGGGGATACGCCCTATACCAATCTCGATCGTCGACCCGTCCTCAACCAGCGAGGCGATGTTTTCGCCGATAGCCTGGATGACGCTGTCGGTGTCTTCGAGCGTACCTTCCTGGCCAACAGTCTCGCCAAATGACTCGTAGGTGGTCTCAATCAGGGGTTCATCCACCGGGACCAAAATGTCGAGGTCAAGCACGTTGACCAGGCTATCTCCCATGGTCCACGGCATCTGGGGATTTACTTGGGCGATAACCAATCCCGCATTAGCAGCAGCGGCTTTTACAATGTCCACGCTGATGCCCAGGCTACACCGACCAAGCTTGTCAGGCGGAGTTACCTGGATTAAGGCCACATCGAGAGGAAGCCGCCCACTCGAGAAAAGTGCAGGAATGTCCGACAGGGCTATGGGGGTATAGTCCCCGTAGCCTTGCTGGATCATCTCCCTTACGTTTGCTGAAATGAAGAAAGTGTTGACAGAGAAATAATCGACGAGCTCTTTGAAGGCATACGGAGCCTCGCCCAGGGTGAGCGAAGATATCACTTGCGTGTCTGCTAGGTCCGCGTGACGGGCCACTAACGCGCGTACCAGATGAAGCGGTTGCGCTCCGCCTGTTCCGATGAATATGCGCTGGCCCGGTCTAATGTGGGAGACCGCCTGCTCGGCAGTCATAATCATGTCCTTGTACTTTTCCTGCCAATCAGGATCGTAATCAGTCTTGCGGCCGGTTGTCATCGCGCACCTCCCGGTGACAGCTGGATTCGGGCATCGGCGGCCACCGAATCCTCGCCCGGCTCACGAACTATAAAGGGATTGATGTCGAGCTCGGCTATCTGGGGAAAGTCGGTGACCAGCTGGCTGATGCGCTGGAGGGCTTCAGCTATCGCGGCCAGATTCACTCCGGATTGCCCCCTCACCCCTTCGAGCAGCTTGTAAGAGCGGGTGCCCATGAGCATTTCCATAGCTTCACTCTGCGTGATCGGCGCCAAATGGAAAGTCACATCCTTCATCACTTCCACGAAGATTCCCCCGAGGCCGAACATCAACATGGGACCAAACTGGGGATCGCGCACCATCCCCAATATCACTTCTCGTCCCTTGGGCACCATCTGCTCCAAATAGACCCCTTCCAGAACAGCATTGGGCACCCGACGCGGTATCCGCAGCATCATTAGCTCAAACGCATCGACTACTTCCTGCACACTACCCAGATTCAAGGCCACCCCGCCAACGTCGGACTTGTGGATTATGTCTGGTGAGACAATCTTCATCGCAAGGGGAAAGCCCAGGCGCGGGGCGATCTCCGCCGCTTCCTCGGCAGTGCTTACAAACTTGCCCTCGGGAACCACAAAGTCGTAAGCGCGCAAGATGTCCTTGGCTTTGACCTCGCTCACATAAAGTCTACCCAGGCGAAGCTGGCGCGAAATTATGCGTTCAACTCGACGACGGTTAACCGGAAAACGAGTGACAATGCGCGGTGGCCGAGCCCGCCAAGCAGCATAGTCCACCATGGCTTTGAGGGCTGTTACAGCTCTCTCGGGGGAGGGGTAATCCGGCAGGTTGGCAGCCACCAACTCTTCTCTGGCGGGCATAACCTCCGCGCCGCCCATGAAAGCAGCCAGGAGGGGCTTTTCTCCGCGCGCCTTGCTTGCAATAGCGCGTGCCGTATCTGCTGGCCGGGTCATAGCCTGGGGGGTAAGAATCACCAGCACTGCGTCGATTGTGGGATCGGCCTGAGCGGCTTCCACGGCCAAAGCGTACCTTTCGGGGTCGGCGTCGCCGAGCACGTCAATGGGATTCCCCACACTGGCGGCGGGAGGAAGCTTTTCTCTAAGTTCATCGGCGATCCGAGGGTGAAGCGGCGCTACCTGAAGGCCGGCCTGCTCTACCGCGTCAGCGGCCATGATGCCCGGCCCTCCGGCGTTGGTGATAATGGCCACTCGGTTTCCTTTTGGCAGGGGTTGCATAGCAAAGGCGGTGGCGATATCAAATAGCGACTCGAAAGTCTCTGCTCTGATAATGCCCGCCCGTCTAAAAGCTGCACCATACGCGATGTCGGCGCCTGCCAGCGCGCCCGTGTGCGAAGAAGCAGCTCGAGAACCGGCTTGCGTGGTGCCTGCCTTCAGGATGACCACTGGTTTGACCGAGGCCACTGCCTCCCCTACTCGGATAAACTCGTCCCCCGACGTAATACTTTCCAGGTAGCCCACGATGACTTTAGTCTTGTCGTCGTCGGCGAAGGCAGCCAGGAAATCCGTCTCGTCGAGGTCCGCTTTGTTGCCAATGCTAAGAAGACAGGCGAGCCCAAGTTTCCGCTGGGCAGCCATATCGAGTATGGCGGCGCAAAGCGCACCCGACTGAGAAACCACCGAAATGCCGCCCGGCTGGGGAGTGTGGCTGGCAAAGGTGGCGTTCATGTTGTGATGAGTGTTGATCAGGCCAAGACAATTGGGTCCCAGCAAGCGAGTACCGGCGGAACGACACAGATCAGTTATCTCTCGTTCGAGCCGGGCTCCCTCTTCCCCTACCTCCTTGAACCCCGCCGTTATGACCACGACGTTCTTGGTCTTTAACTTAAGACAGCTTATGATGGCTTGCTTTACCGCCTGAGTGGGGACCGTTATGACGCATACGTCCAGAGGTTGCCCATACTCCTCCAGGCTCTTGTAGACCTTCAGTCCGAACATCTCGCCGCCAGCAGGGTTGACAGGGATGATCTCGCCTTGGTACCCGGACTTTACAAGGTTGGCTACCACTGCATACCCAACCTTGCCTGGCGTACGTGAGGCCCCCACCACAGCTATGTTGTGTGGGTACAAAAGAGACTCAAGCATCGACTATCGTTTCCTCTCACAGAGATTGACGGTCTTACAGAACTTCCAGACACGCCTTTGGGCGTGTGATTCGCAAACAGGCCGGCTGGTTTTACGACAAGCCGAAATCCAAAGTGCAATGATACTACGACTAGTCGTATAGAATCAGAAAACGGCTCCGTGTTTGCGAGGCAGAGTGTTCCAATGCAAGGGTTCTTACCGGTAACATGACTGCACGGCCCCGCTGTTTTTGGGAGTAGGTCGTTGAAGAACGTTTTTAGGATATTCTTGGTGCTGGTCGCTGTCCTTGCCTTATGCTCGCCGCTGATGTTTTGGCCAGCCGAGCAGGCCAGTGTGACGGGGACGCAGATCGCCGAAGCCACGGTTACCATTCCCTCGCCGGTTGTTGTAACAGCCACGTTGGTCTCCACAGAGACTACGGCTCCTCCCACTACGGCTACTACTGTTGCTTCGTCCTTGACAACCACAACGACTACTGAGCCTGTGCTCACAGCTACCATTGCCGCAGTGGGAGATGTTCTCCCTCACGTACCCATCATGCGCGGCGCCCACGACCCGGCCACAAAGTCCTACGACTTTCGCCCGCTTTTTGCGTCAGTGGCGCCCTACATTTCGCGGGCCGACTACGCTGTTGCCAATCTCGAGACGAAGGTGGCGGGAGAGGACTTTGGGTACAGTGGGTATCCCCTTTTCAACTGTCCCACCAGTATTGCGTATGCTCTCAGGTCCGCTGGCTTTGATCTTATGGCTACGGCTAACAATCACACGTTTGATTTTGGGTGGGAGGGGCTTGTCGCCACGCTGGACAACCTTGAGCGGTTTGGACTTGCTCATGTGGGCACCTACCGCTCTCTCGATGAGCAGAGAAAGCCGTTTGTGGTCGATGTCCAGGGTATCAAGGTCGCCTTTCTCAATTACACCTCGTGGCTAAACGGTTTTGTTGTCCCTCGAGATCGTCAGCCCTATGCAGTGAACATGCTTGACGCTGACCAAGTGGCCGAAGACGCGGCGGCGGCGAGAATGGAGGGCGCTGAGATTGTGATCGCTATTTTTCACTACGGAGTCGAGTATGACCGTGAACCCAATGAAGAACAAAGAAGAATTTCGGAAGAGGTTCTCTCTCGGGGGGTAGATGTTGTTCTGGGTGCACACCCTCACGTTGTTCAGCCCATCGCTCACCTTTTTGATTTCAGCACGTGGCGGGTCAATGACAAATATGTGGCCTATTCCTTGGGCAACTTTGTCTCTGCGCAGCGGTGGCGCTACTCGGACAGCGGGGTTATTGTCTACGTAAAGCTCAAGAAGCAGGGATTGCGAGCGTACGTAGACGGGATTAGCTACCTTCCCGTGTATGTACAGCGATCCAGCAGTTCCTATCCTCCTCAGTACCGGGTGCTCCCCGTGCTCCCCGGATACGCCCCAACGAGCGACCTCCCGTTGACGAAAGACGACACAGCGCGTATGGCTCAGGTCTGGGAGGAACTGCGAGAGATGTTATATCGGCCCGATGAGGGAATAGAGCCCATTGATCCTTCGATGCTGGGACTCTAGTTCGGGTGGTCGTCAGTAGGCTGTTCTGATACCATCCCTGGACTATGTTGGAGTTTGACCGCAACGCACCGATCGACACAGAGGTTCTCGCCCAGTTTTTCGCCCGTTGTGGTTGGAGAGAGCCAGATGCTGCTGTCAAACTGGAGTGGGCGTTGGCCACCTCGGAAGAGTGGTTAGTCTGCAAGCTTGATGGGCTTATTGTAGGCTTCGGTCGCTCGTATCGTCTTAACGCCAGCGCAAGAGTGGTTTTTGACGTCGTGGTTGATCCTCGCCTGGAGCAAAGTGGACTTAGAGACTTGATAATTCGAGCTCTAGCTGATAGCGCCGGGGGCCTAGAGGAAGTATCGGTGTTTCGACCAACCCCGGGGCCCAGCCCCGAGCTGGCTCTGCCATCTGAAGGTGAGCAACAGGGCGTACGGGGCCAGGATATTTATCTGGGTAAGCAAAAGACCGGGCTCGTAAGGGAAGAATGAGAATGTCTTTGGGTTCAGGCCTTTTGTCCGCAGCGTCCGATCAGTCTGCTTCTGAGCGGCCCTATCAAGTTGTCTGTATCCCTGGGGACGGCATAGGTCCCGAAATCATGGCGGTAGCCAAGACTGTAGTCGCCGCTACGGGGGTGCCTATTGAGTGGGTGGATGTTGAGGCAGGGGCTGCTGTCCTGGAAAAGCAGGGCACGCCTCTCCCCGACGAGGTCGTTGACCTCATTCGCAAAACCAAAGTGGCCCTCAAGGGACCTGTGACCACGCCAGTGGGTTCGGGGTTCCGCAGCATTAATGTCGCGTTGAGAGTAGCCTTAGACTTGTTTGCCAATGTGCGGCCGGCCATGAGTTTCCCCGGGGTAAGTGCTCGCTTTCAAGATGTTGATCTGGTGGTGGTAAGGGAAAACACTGAAGATCTCTACGCAGGTATTGAACGGATGGTCGATGCCGATCGGGCGGAATCGGTGAAAGTGATCACCAGGCGGGCAAGCGAGAGAATAGCGCGGTTCGCCTTTGCTTACGCAAGGCGTGAGGCACGAAGTCGGGTCACCATCGTACATAAAGCGAACATCATGAAGCTATCGGACGGTCTGTTCTTGGAGACTGCCCGCAAAGTTGCGGCCGACTTTCCGGACGTTCTTTGTGACGACCGAATTGTCGATAACATATGCGCTCAACTTGTGCAGTGTCCGGAGCGTTACGACATTCTGCTTTGCCCTAACCTTTACGGCGACATCATCAGTGACCTCTGCGCAGGGCTTGTGGGAGGTCTTGGTTTGGCTCCCGGGGCCAACATTGGCGAAGAGTGCGCAGTGTTTGAGGCTGTGCACGGGTCTGCTCCAGACATCGCGGGCCAGGATAAGGCCAATCCCACTGCGCTCGTCCTGTCTGCGGCTCTCATGCTCAAGCATCTTGGAGAGGCCAGCGCCGGGACAGCGGTCGTTGAGGGAGTGAGGCGCGTGCTTGCTGCTGGGCGCTGGGTCACTCCTGATCTTGGCGGCTCGTGTGGAACCAAAGCCATGGGAGCTGCCATAGCCGAGGAAGTTGCCCGCCTCGCCTAGCGGTCCCTCGTTTAGCAGTTCCTGGCCTAGCGGTTCCTGGCCTAGCAGTTCCTGGCCTAGCGGTTGTCCTCCCTTTGTGGACCTCTTGTTGGCCTCAACTTTAGGCTAGGCTTGACCAGTCCGGACAAGCGCCGCAAGGGTTTCCTCCATGATGTCAAGTCCTTCCTCGAGGACCGAGTCTTCGATGGTAAGAGGCGGCAGCACCCGGACCACGTTATGATGGATGCCTGCTCCCACGGTTAGGAGGCCGTTCTCACAGAGCTTCGCCCGGTAATTCTTGGCCAATTCGGCCGCTGGCTTCTTGGTGGTGGGATCTTCGACCAGCTCTATCCCAACCATAGCTCCCAGACAGCGAACGTCTCCTATACAGGAAAAACGTTCCTGCATTTGGCGTAGCCGCATGCAGGCGCGGTTACCTATCTCTGCCGCGCGTTGTAGCAGACGCTCGCTTTCGATCACTTCGAACACCGCCAGACCTGCTCGACAGGCCAGGGGATTTCCACCGAAGGTGGTGCCCACACCGCCGGTGTGGACAGCGTCCATAATGTCTTGCCGGCCCGTTACCGCCGAAATAGGGAGGCCTGCTCCCAAAGCCTTGGCCGTGGTCACTAGGTCAGCAGCCACGCCAAAATGCTCCAGGGCGAACCATTTGCCCGTGCGGCCGATACCCGTTTGAATCTCGTCTGCGATAAGAAGGATCTCGTGCTTGCGGCAAAGATCGCGGATCTTTTGCAGGTACTCCATCGGAGGCACAATGATGCCCCCCTCGCCTACTACGGGCTCTATCACCACAGCTGCTACGTCCGAAGGATCGACGTGAGCGGCAAACGCGTCTTCCAGCAGGCTGGCACACTCGCACTCGCAGCCAGGGTAGGTAAGCCCGAGCGGACAGCGGTAGCAATAGGCGTAGGGAACCCGGTACACATCAGAGGCATAGGGTCCGAAGCCTTTCTTATAGGGATCCACTTGAGAAGTCAGGCTGAGAGCCATGTAAGTGCGGCCGTGGAACCCGTTCTCAAAGGCCACGACTGAGCGCCGCCTTGTGACGTAGCGGGCGATTTTCACGGCGTTTTCTACCGCCTCCGCTCCTGAGTTAATGAAAAATGTCCGTTTGGCGAAGTCACCGGGAACCAGATTGTTAAGCCTGTCAGCTAAGCGAAGATAGGGTTCGTAACCGGCCACACCAAAGCAGGTATGAGAAAAAAGCTCTGCTTGTTCCTTGACGGCTTCAACCACTTTTGGATGGCTGTGTCCCACATTCACGACGGCGATGCCCGAGGCAAAGTCAATGTAGCGTCGTCCCTCGACGTCCCACATGTAGGCGTTGCGAGCCCGAGCAACGTATAAGGGCGGGCTGGCAACACTGGTTGGAACTGTTGCAGACTTAAGAGCGCCAAGTTCGGCGTTTGTCATTGCTCCTCCATTTCTGCTCCCGTTGCCTTTGAGGGTATCATGCTGAAGTAGGAGTGTATGCCCAAGAGGGGCTTTGTACTGCAGGTTTAGCGTTGTGTAAACTTACACACGATTGCGCTTGGCCCAAAGATCAAGCCTGTCCAGTAGCAAGGAGTACATAGTGAGTATGAAGAGCGAGACAGTTTTTGCCGGCCCGGCTCGAGCTCCCCACCGTTCCCTGCTGCGCGCGCTGGGCGTGGCTCGCGAGGATAGCGGCAAGCCGTTGATCGGGGTAGCCAACTCTTACAACGAGCTCATCCCTGGTCATTTGCATCTGAACACCCTGGCTCAGCAGGTCAAGTTTGGGGTGTACGAGGCGGGCGGAGTGCCGCTCGAATTCAATGTTATTGGCGTGTGCGACGGGATCGCCATGAACCATGAGGGAATGTTCTACTCTCTCGTTTCGCGCGAAGTTATCGCCGACTCAGTGGAGATCATGGTCAAGGCTCATGCCCTAGACGCCTTAGTCCTGGTGACTAACTGCGACAAGATAATTCCCGGTATGGTTATGGCGGCGGCCAGGCTTGATCTGCCCGTAGTGGTGGTATCTGGTGGGCCTATGCTTGCCGGAGACTTTAGGGGGACAAAGGTCAGCCTGTCACAGGTATTTGAAGGCCTGGGGCGCTACCTTAAAGGCGAATGGACCCAGGAAGACTTGGACGAATTGGAGGATTCCGCCTGCCCCACCTGCGGTTCTTGTGCGGGTTTGTTCACAGCCAATTCGATGAGCTGTGTGACGGAGGCCCTCGGTCTTAGTTTGCCTGCGGACGCAACTATTCCGGCTCCGTATTCCGCTCGCCTCATCCTTGCCAGACGGAGCGGAAAGGCTGCTGTGGAGCTGGTTAGGCGGGGTTTATCGGCGCGCCACTTTATCACCCGGGCGAGTGTCCGGAATGCTTTGGCAGTAGATGCAGCTCTGGGCTGCTCCACGAACACCGTGTTGCACGTGATGGCAATTGCTCATGAAGCTCAGGTTCCACTTGAGCTTAATACTTTTAACGAAATAGCGGCGGCTGTGCCGAATATCGTCAAGCTGTCTCCTGCTGGCCCCAATCACATGGAAGATCTGCACCGTGCTGGCGGAGTGATGGGTGTTATGAAACGGCTCGCTGAGGGCGGGCTGATTTCACGCGATGTTCCCACGGTGAGCGGGGCATCGATGGGCTATCAGTGCGATGCTGCTGTCATTCGGGACGAGGAAGTGATTCGGCCTCTAGATCGCCCGTACTACCCCACAGGGGGGCTTGCAATTCTCTTTGGCAATCTCGCTCCGCTAGGCGCGGTCGTCAAGGAGTCAGCGGTGGTGCCTAAGATGCTTAAGCACCGTGGTCCCGCAATGGTGTTTGACGATGAGCAAAGTTTCATGCGTGCAATCGAGGGCAATCAGATCAAGCCGGGCTCGGTGGTAGTCATCAGGTACGTCGGTCCCAAGGGTGGACCCGGCATGCCGGAAATGCTCACCCCCACCTCGGCGCTGACAGGAGCAGGGCTGGGTGAGAGCGTGGCGCTCATCACCGACGGTCGCTTTAGCGGCGCTAGCCGGGGCGCGAGCATAGGACATGTTGCGCCAGAGGCGTTTGACGGTGGCCCCATCGCTCTGGTCAAAGACGGGGACATGATTAGCATCGATATCCCCAACAGGTCTCTCACTCTGGAAGTTGATGAGGAAGAGATGACAAGGAGGAAAGCGGCGTGGCGACGTCCGGAAAGACAACTCACGGGCGTGCTGCGCCGCTACGTAGCCTTTGTGTGCGGGGCCGAGACCGGGGCGGTGTTGGGCGACCGGGATTGCATGTCCTAAGGCAGACTGCTGTCCACGACGCTCCCCGGACTTCTTGTGTTCCCCGCATGGCGCTGGCCTTTGGGCCGGCATTTTGGGCAGGCATGGACTGTTGCGCTTGTCGTCAGACTGGCAAGCGTACCAATAAGACTGGTGGAGCGTAGTTATGAAGGCAGCTGAAGTCATCATTGAGGCGCTCAAGCGCGAAGGAGTAGACACTATCTTCGGGTTTCCCGGAGGAGTCCTGCTCCCCATCTATGACGCGCTATATGATTCCGACGTCAGACACATTCTTGTGCGGCATGAGCAGGGTGCCGGGCATGCGGCAGATGGCTATGCGAGAGCTTCCGGCAAGGTTGGGGTGTGCATTGCCACCTCAGGTCCAGGGGCGACAAATCTGGTGACCCCCATTGCCACGGCCTACATGGATAGCATTCCGTTAGTGGCCATAACTGGACAGGTAAGTCGTCATCTCCTCGGTCTTGATTCCTTCCAGGAAGCTGATGTGACGGGTATCACTATGCCCATTGTCAAGCACAGCTACCTGGTTAAAGACTCCAAGGCGCTGCCTCGCATTATTCGGGAGGCTTTCTATATCGCGAGCACCGGGAGGCCGGGTCCTGTGGTCATTGACATACCTGTGGATGTGACCAAAGAAGAGCTGGAATATGATCCGGATTCTCCGCCAGCTATGGAGCTCCCCGGCTATAAGCCAAACGTCAAGGGGCACCCCAAGCAGATACGCGAGGCTGCTCGCCTTATCGCTACAGCCGAGCGGCCGGTGATTTACGCTGGTGGGGGAGTCATAAGTTCAGGGGCGTCCGAGGAGCTGCAACGTCTGGCGGTCTATGCTCATATACCGGTGACTACCACTCTTATGGGCAAAGGAGCTTTCCCTGAGGACCATCATCTCTCCATGGGGATGCTTGGCATGCACGGGACGCCCTACGCCAATTATGCAGTCAGTAAGGCAGACCTGATAATTGCCGTGGGTGCGCGCTTTGACGACCGGGTGACCGGCAACCTGCAGGCTTTTGCTCCCGAGGCTCGCTTCATTCACATTGACCAGGATCCAGCCGAGATCTCTAAGAACGTTCCTGCCGACGTACCCATTGTGGGAGACGCCAAGCGGGTCCTTTCTGCTCTTCTGGCTGAGTTGGAGAAGGTGGAATTGTCTCCCGATCGGCACTTGCCTTGGATGGAGCAAGTGGAGGCGTGGAAACGTGAGCACCCGTTGGTAATCCGCGAGTCTGAAAACGGCGAGATTATGCCCGAGTTTGTTGTGCGCAAGATCTGGGAGATTACCAAAGGAGAGGCAATCATCTGCACCGAGGTAGGACAAAACCAGATGTGGGCGGCGCTCCACTATCCTGCCCGCTATCCAAGGCGCTTTATTACCTCTGGGGGACTGGGCACAATGGGATTTGGTTTCCCCGCTTCTATCGGGGCAAAGGTGGCTTGCCCCGACGCTCTTGTGATCGACATTGCTGGCGATGGGTCCTTTCAAATGACAGTTCAGGAGCTGGCCACCGCTGTTCAGCACAATATTGCCGTTAAAGTCTGCATTCTTAACAATTGCTACCTCGGCATGGTGCGTCAGTGGCAGGAGCTCTTCTGGAACAAGCGGTACAGCTACACCTGTATCGAGTGTCAACCTGACTTTGTCAAGTTGGCCGAGGCCTATGGGGCGGAGGGTTACAGAATTACAAAGCCTTCAGAGGTTGAAGAGGTTCTGCGCACTGCTTTTGCGACGGATCGACCCTCCGTGATTGATGTGAGGGTGAAACGTGAGGCCAACGTTTTCCCCATGATACCGGCAGGCGGCACTGTCCACGACATGATGGAGCGTGAGCCATGAAGCACACCCTCTCTGTCTTGGTGGAGAACAAGCCAGGGGTTCTCACCAGAGTGGCGGGTCTCTTTGCAAGACGCGGCTTTAACATTGACAGCTTGGTTGTGGCCGAGACAGAGAATCCGGCGGTCTCGCGCATGACCATCACTGTTGAGGAGCAGGATCGTCCAATTGAGCAAGTAAGCAAACAGCTTCACAAGCTCATCAATGTGCTCAAGATCACTGATCTGGACCCGGCCTCCACTGTGGAGCGAGAGCTTTGTTTGATTAAGGTTAGAGCCAATGCTCAAACGCGCTCAGAGATAATCCAGATGGTGGAGATTTTCCGGGCCAAAATAGTCGATGTAAGCCACGAAGTCCTCATTATTGAGGCCACGGGCACGCGGGAAAAAATAAGCGCTTTCACTGAGCTGATGCGTCCGTTTGGGGTAGTGGAACTGATGCGCACGGGACGTATTGCTATGAGTCGCGGCAAGAAACCGACCTGAGCTCTAGCGAACAGTACGACGGTGGCGCACGAGAATGGTGATGGAAGATGGCGGGCGACTGAGAGAGGAAGGTCGTAACGATGCTTTACGAAAAGGATGGAGATTTAAGTTTTCTTGAAGGCCAGGTAGTGGCCATCATTGGTTTCGGCAGCCAAGGCCACGCCCATGCACAGAATCTTAGAGATAGCGGGGTCAACGTGGTGGTAGCCGAGGCTCCGGGAACCGCGGCCTGGGAGCGGGCTACAGCTGCAGGTTTTGAAGTTCTCACAGCGGATGCCGCAGCGGCCAAGGCGGACGTGATAATGCTCGTGGTTCCGGACCAGATACAGAAGACGGTCTACGAGAATTCCATCCGGGACAACCTGAGAGCCGGCAAGATGCTCATGTTTGCCCACGGTTTTAACATCCATTACAACCAGATTGTCCCTCCCCCGGATGTAGACGTGACCATGGTGGCCCCCAAGGGCCCAGGTCATTTGGTGCGCCGCGTGTACGTGGAAGGGGGCGGCGTGCCAGCGCTACTTGCGGTACACCAGGATGCTACAGGAAAGGCCCGGGAGCGGGCTCTGGCGTATGCAAAGGGGATCGGGGCGCTACGTGCGGGCGTCATTGAGACCACCTTCCGTGAGGAGACAGAGACCGATCTTTTCGGTGAACAGGCGGTGCTGTGTGGAGGGGTCACCGAGCTAATCCGAGCTGGTTTTGAGACCTTGGTAGACGCCGGGTATCAGCCGGAAGTGGCCTATTTTGAGTGTCTACACGAGCTCAAGCTGATTGTGGACCTCATCTACGAACATGGCATCAGCGGCATGCGCTACTCGATTTCGGACACTGCGGAGTATGGCGACATGACGCGCGGTCCGCGCATCATAAATGAAACGGTGCGCGAAGAAATGCAGTGCATTCTTGAGGAGATTCAAACTGGCGAATTTGCCAGAGAGTGGATCTTGGAGAATATGGCCGGGCGGCCGGTGTATAACGCTCTTAAACGAGAGCAAGCCGAACACGAGATCGAGATAGTGGGACGCCAGCTACGAGCCATGATGCCGTGGTTGGGTAAGGGTAAGCTCGAGTAGACAGGAAGGCGAAGCTCAAGTAGGCAAGTTTGGAGGCGAAAAGTCAGGGGGCGCGGTAGGCGCCAGCGCCTACCGCGCCCCTCAACTCTACGTTCTATGACTTGCTCCTCTCCGTTCCTGGTGTCGGGAGCTAAGGCTCCACATTGGCCGGAGCGTGAGCCATGTTGGCAGTGATGTACTCGCACAGTCTGGTCATTAGAGCCTGTGCCGCTCTTGTCATGGAGCGGTTCTTACCTCGGATTAGGTTTAGCTCCCGCGTGAGACCTTCTTTTAGCGGCACGACTGCTAAGCCCTCGCGGTTTGCTCCTCTTAGGGCGATGTCTGGCATGATGGTGATGCCCACTCCGTGCCTGACTAGGTTCCGTACGGTCTCACTGGGGCCCGCCTGACATACCACCTTGGGTTCAAAGCCGGCTCTCCGGCACGCGGCCACGATTTGTTCGTACAGGTTGTAGGAATGGCCCGAAAGGACGAAATCTTCATGCGCGAGATCAAGCATTGCGACGGAATCTCTGTTGGCTAGAGGATGGGCGAGGGGAAGCGCCACTCTAATATCCTCACTACCAAGAGGAGTAATCTGAAAGTGCTGCGGACGTCCTGGGGCCGTTACTACGGCAAAGTCCAGCGCTCCGCTTTGCACTGCCTCCTGCAGTTCGTCGTCGCCAGCTTCGACCATCTCCACCCGAACTAACGGGTGTTCGCGGTGGAAGGCCGCCATGACGGGGGGCACCAGATTGGAAGCCACAGTGGGATTGCAGCCAAACCGAACGAGCCCGATGATTTCGGCTCCTAGATAGTCTTTTAGCATGCGCACTGCTTCATCGGCTCGCATGAGAACCGATTGAGCAAGAGGGAGCAGCAGCTCCCCCTCTGGGGTCAAGGTGGTCCTTCGCCCTTTGCGCTCGAAAAGTTTGGCTCCCAGCTCTCTCTCCAGACGAGAGATGTGATAACTAAGAGCTGGCTGTGTCATGTGCAGCATGTCAGCGGCAGAGGTGAAGCTGAGTGTCTCTGCAGTAGCTACGAAGCATTTGAGCTGAACAAGTTCCATCGCTTGATAAGGTTAGCTTATGAATAACATAGAAACAATATATTTGTATTATGGCTTGCCATAGAGTATCCTACGGGCCAGCTGAGCGCTGAGTCAACGCGGTCTTGGGAACCCCCCCTCCCAGATCGTGGCAGAGCTGAGCAGCTTTCCCGCAGCATAGCCGGCTTCTCCCCCAACGGAGCCGGCTATGCTATTTTCTGCGCCTAGTTGACAAAGCGTCGCTTCGGGTGGCTGAAAAGCGCCGCTTCTGGTGGCCGAAGTCTAAGTCCGCCGGTAGGGGGTCGTTGATGGGCTCGCTTGTAGTAAGGCGTCAAGCTTTCAGGGATACAGACCTTGAATAAATGGCTAAGGGGCGACGCTCTCGCCTTGAGTTTTCGTTTACTCCTAGCCCGGTGGCTATCCTCCGGCAAAGATCTGGGCCGGCGGCGCGTCAGGCTGTTGGCTGAGGCGGGTCTTATCGGTGCCGGGATAATTTGGGGTGTCAACTTTGTGCTCGTTAAGCTTGCGCTGGAGGACATGCCGCCACTTTACTATCTCGGTCTACGTTTCTTGGTGGGATCAGTGCTTCTTGCTCCCTACGGCTATATGCGCCTCCGCAGCTTGAGTGTGCGTGGGTGGCTGCTCGGGATCGGGGTGGGAGTTTTACTTTTTGCCGGCTTTGTGCTGCAGACCGTGGGGCTGCAGACTACCACCCCAGCGATTTCAGGGTTTCTTACCAACCTTTACGTGATTCTTGTGCCGTTAATCTTGGGGATATTCACGAGCCGCTGGCCCTCGCCGCTGCTCGCCGTGGGCATCCTGGTGGTAAGTGCCGGACTCACACTGCTTAGTCTTTACGGGAGCCTAAAATTCGGGCTTGGAGAAATTCTTACCTTGCTCGGGACTATCTTTTGGGCTGTTCACGTCCTGGGTGTGGGTTACGCGTCACGCAGGGTGAGCGCGGTGGCTCTCGTGCAACTGCAACTTACCACCTGCGCGTTGCTATGTTTGGCCTGCGCGTTTGCTTTTGAGCAGCCGGACTTGTTTCCCGGCTGGCGCGCCATGGGAGCGATCTTGTGGACTGGCATTATGGGGGGGATCGTTGCATACGTGCTCATGGCGGTAGGTCAGCGGTACACGCCAGCCACACTGGCCGGCATTCTGATGAGCTTAGAATCGGCCTTTGCACTCATTTTCTCGGTTATTTGGGGCTACGATACCCTCACCTTAAGAGCAGTATTGGGTTTTGCTCTTATATTTGCGGGGACGATAGTGGCCCGCATTGGTTCAAAAGATAGCCCTGAGCTAGAGGGAGAGGCCGGTCCGCCTGCCCCCTAGCATGGGAGTGGTTTTTGGCAGCGGACTTGGCAGTTTGGGTGGCTCGATAGGCCCATTAGGCCCGAGTCAGGTGCTAGCCACCTCTTCTATGAATCTTGCCGTCTCCTCAGCAATTTCCCGGTAGACCTCCTCGACTTTTCTGTCTGAGGCGGCAGGCGGGTGGAAAGAGTGGTCTCCGTCTCTTACCACGTAGATTCGTCCTGGCCGCGTGAGCCCCGCCACTACAGGCGCAAGCAGTTCGGGGTCGCAAAGAGGGTCGCGGGTACCCACAAAAAAGAGGCTGGGGACAGCTATGTTTCGCAAGGGTTCCAGGAACAACTGCTCTTTGTGTCCGGGCCGGTGCAAAGGATAGCCGAGCTCGACCAAACCGAGTGCCCGTATGCCGCCTTGTTCCGGACCACGTGAAACAAGTTCTGAGGCTGTACGGGCTCCCAAGGACTTACCACCAGCGACGATCACGCCGTCATCTCGGACAACGTTTCGGATCACATCCTCATACACAGCCAGATAGGTTGCTTCAAGCACTTCCTTCCGATCCGGCGTTTCCAGGCCTTTCTCAGCATAGGGAAAGTTGAAGCGGACCACTGCCGCGACTCCAGTGCTCGCCAGATGATTAGCTATGAAAGCTAGCAAAGGAAAGTCCAGGTTGTTACCTGCTCCGTGGGCAAGGATGAGGACTCTCTGCTTCCGCCCGAGGGCGCGGCCGGCTGCGGGCGGCGAATCGAGCCTCACCGTAATCGCTTGGTCTCCGCCGAGACTTAACTTGTACGTCGTGCTCAATATCTCAGTCATTCATCTAACTCCAAGCCACGATCAACACTTTGCTTGTCGAACCATGTCTTAGGCGCTGAGCAATGTGTAATATACGGAAAAATGGGAGCAAGGAGGACGTGGTGGAAAGAATTATCTCTAATTTGGACAAGGCCAAGCTTAAGTTAGACGAGGCCTTCTTTTATCTGGATGAGATAGAGGAGCTTGTCCAGGAAGAGGAGCTAACCGAAGAGGCGGGATCCAAGGTGAGCCAGGCAGCCGAGAAGCTCACTGCCGAGCTGTCGGCTCTCAGTAACCGCGTGGCGGAACTCACTGAGATTCTGCGTGCTCTAGAGGAGCGGGAGGCCACCTAGTAAGGCTCGTGGTGTTCCGGTATATAGTCCTCGATAACTGGAAAGTCCCGAAGGCCTTTGTCGATAGCTGCCCGCATGAAGGACTCAACCCACCAGTAGATGTTTTGAGTGCGCACATTGCGCCTTAGTCTCCGCATCCGGTAGCGACGCTCGCCTGGCGACATTCTGAAAGCGTTATAGATGGCATCCGCTGTTTGTTCCACGTCATAAGGGTTGACAACCAGTGCTGCGTGACCAAGCTGAGCTGCGGCCCCCGCAAACTGACTTAGGATAAGCACCGAATCCTCATCCACGTCGCAGGCACAAAATTCCTTTGCCACCAGGTTCATGCCGTCCTTTAGGGGAGTGATGAGGGCAATATCAGCGGCTCGGTAGAGGGCCAAAAGCTCTGCGCGGTCGAGAGAACGGTAGAAGTAATGCACCGGCACCCACCCGACCTCTGAGTACTTACCGTTAATCCAACCAACCATGCGCTCGATCTCTGTTCTCAGCTGGTCATATTTGGGTATCCCTTCGCGGCTGGGTACCACAACTTGGAACAGGTGAATATGTCCTCTTACTTCCGGGAAACGGCTGAGAAGGTCCGCAAACGCTCGCAACCGCTCTGGGATTCCCTTGGTGTAGTCCAGACGGTCTATTCCCAGCACAATCTGACGGTCTGAGTAACGTGCCTTAATCGCTTTGACCCGCTGCTCCACGTCTGGACTACTGGCAGCTTTGGCGAACGCTTCGGCGTCTATGCTAATGGGGAAGGTGCCGACCCTTGTCTCGCGGTCTTCCAGCCTGATCACGTGCAGGTGCTTTTCTACCTGCACGCGGGCGCGTCTAGCAAGAATCCTTACGCATTGGACAAAGTTTCTCCTGTCGCGCTGGGTTTGAAGACCAACCAAGTCATAGGCGAGGAGTGAGCTAAGAACAGCCTGCCGCTCGGGTAGCTTGAGGAAAATGTCCGGCGGAGGGAAAGGGATGTGGAGAAAAAACGCCAGTACTGCCTCGCAAGACATTTCACGCAGATGATGAGCGACGTCCATTAGATGGTAGTCATGCACCCATACGAAGTCATCGGGCCGAGTGTCCGAAGCAATAACTTCGGCAAACCTGCGGTTGACCTTCACGTAGGCGTGCCAGTACTCAGGATCAAAGACGCACTGAGAAGGAAGATCATGGAAGAGTGGCCAAATGGTCTCGTTTGAGTAGCCGTGGTAGTAGCGGTCAACCTCTTCCTGTGAAAGAGATATCGGTCTAAGTATGTATCCTGCTTCTCGCGACCGGGTGCGAAAAATTTCTTCCGCATTGGAGACTGGCTCGGAAGCTCCGGACCAGCCGATCCATACTCCTCCTCTGTCTCTGAGCACAGGCATAAGAGCAGTAATCAAACCGCCGGAACCGGGCTTCAGCACCCACTGGTCTTTGTTGCGGCATTCAAGCGTATAGGGCAAGCGATTCGATACCACTACCAACCTGTTAGCGGGGCTGTTTGTCACTTGTCCTCCCTCTGGCTTGGCTGACATCGCGGCCCCGTCTTAACCCAGTTCAATTCGGTCCAAGTTCCCGTGAAGCAGGGCCACCATCAAGGTCAGGTATTCACGCAAATGTCGAGTGATAAGGAAACTCTGCCGGACGTACTCACGTGCGTTCTGACCAATCTCTTTCATGCGCTGACGATTTGAGAGCAGGTAACGGATGCGGAGAGCTGCTCCCTCGGGCGTATCCACGAGAAATCCTGTTTGATGATCCATCAACTGGAGACGTATGCCTCCCGTGTTTCCGCCAATAACAGGTTTTGCCTTCCACATAGCTTCGGTCACAGTGAGACCAAATCCCTCTCGAAGAGACTTTTGCAGAACGATGTCTGCCCCGGACTGCAGCGCATTGATAACTCTGTTGCTGTAGTGTCCCGAAGACAGGATGTGGATATCAGGATCGCCTTCCGCAGCGGCCCGCACGTCCTGCAGCACGGCGTCGCCCTCGGGGTCGTCTGTGGCGCCGCCGCCAGCAAGTACGAGCTGAAGGCTAGGTATGAACTTCTTAGCCAGTTGGTAGGCCTGGATTACCCCCAACGGGTCTTTGAAACGGTCAAAACGCGATACTTGCAGCACAATAGGTCTTTCGGGATCGATGCCGAACTCTAGCAAAACCCGCTCTACCTCGTTTCTTTCAAGCGGTATGTTTTTCTCGCTTAGCGGGTCGATACTCGGAGGTATGAGAAAAACCGGATGCGGCATTGCCTGGGCGAACGCATCCAGCGAAAACACGCTTGCGTCGTAGTCGAGCAGGAATCTTCTCAAGTACTTCCAAACAGGACGGTAGGGGTGGCTTAAGTCGATATGACAACGCCAAATCCACTTACCTCGGCGGTTTGAGCACAACCCAAGGAGCGGTGCAGGCTGTGGATCGTGGACAAACACGATGTCTGCCTGCTCCAGAATCGGGCGCAGCCGTTCGGCATTAAGGGCGTTTACCTCCTCGTAGGTGCGAAGCAAATGCGGAGGTATCTCTAACGACTTTCCTTGCAGGGCGTTGTGGAAGGACTTGGTGCAGGTAAAGAAGTCCTCTGTTCCCTCGATTACCTCCCAGCTGGTGTCAAGACCTAGCTCCTGCATGAGCGGGACCATAGCTTCTAGAATCTCCGCTACGCCGCCTCCCCTCCTGGTCGAGTTGACATGCACCACCTTGATATCCTTCAGGAGAGAGGCAAGCTGGCGAAGTTGCTCGACGGCGTCCGGCCCAGCGTGCTGGGCATAACGCTCAAGCAGACCGGTTGGAGTTGTTATCTTGCTCATACGTGCTGCTCTCCCGCCGAGCGACTCTGGTTTGACGGTGCGGTTTCCCCAAAATACTTGGCAAACACTCCTGACAGACGGTCGCGGAGCGTGGAAAGAGGGTCAAAATACGGATCGATCTCCGCAATTGCGTCGCACAATGGTGCATACTCGCTGCCTAGTCCCATAAGCCAAGCGCGGAAGTCGTCAACTCCTATGGGCTCACGACGTCTCGCGTCCACGAAATGGTAAAAAACGCTTCCCAGGGACATTCGCGGCACTGCTTCGACCAGTTCGCTTGGATGTGTGAGTCGCTGATGGGTGTCAAACACCACAGTGACCGAGCGCACGAAATGGAACTGCTGATCAGGGCGGGCCACAGCCACCGTCTCTGTCTCATCAAGCCGCTCTTCGATTACCTCGATTAACTCTTGCCGCAGGCTCTCGATGTCGGAGAATTCAGCCGGGTCGATTACCGCCAACCTTTCCGCAATCACGTTATCGTGCAGACTTCGATGGCACCAGGCGGCAAAGTCATTGTTGTACTCGCGGTCGATCAAGTGGGGACGAAGAAGTGTGCCCCAGAAGTGGTGATAGATTGAGCCAGGATGAATGTCGCGGATGTTATCCCGCAGCTCTCGCAGAGTTTGGGCGCGCCGTCCAGTGGCGATGATAGCCAGTGCGCAGTCTTTGACTGCGAATTCTGTCACCTCTCTCACCTCCGTCAGGCTGTGACACTAGTCTACCCTAGCCGGACCTCGCCTGTGGTGGCTAGTCACAAGGTCTCCCTAAAGAAACTTGCCCAGAAACTCAAGCACCTCGTCGGGGTTCCGTAACGAATACTTAGCCTGCGTGGGGCGGTCTAGCTCTTCTGCTACTACAATGCCAATGCCCCACTCCGCTACGGCTTCGTACATGTCCTCGTCGGTCAAGTCGTCCCCGATGCATATAGGGCAGGCTCGATTCTTGTCGAGGCCGAGTTTCTCCAAAAGCCATCCAACCACACTGCCTTTGTTCCACGGGTGGCAAGGGCGAAGCTCGAGGACCATCTTTCCTCTTCTTAAGCATAGGCTGCTTGCACCGCGGACTGCGTCCTGTACGGCCTTCTCTACGAGAGCGCGCGCCTCGTCACTCGCTAGGCGATGGTGGACTGAAAGGGAAGTCTGCTTTAGTTCCAGTATGACACCCTCTAGCCCGTGCAGCTCTTGCCTGAGCTCTTGCGCGAAGTGCATGAGCTCATCACTGTTGCGAGCATCAATCTTGAGTTCTATTCCGGAGCCCTTTGGGCCCTCGAGACGGTGGCCGTGGTCACCTGCGTAATAGATGTTTGGAACTCTGAGATGTTTTCGGAGGTTCGGAAGGTCCCGGCCAGACACAACGCACACCGGATACCGGGCGCCAAGAGCACGCAGGGTGTTGTCGGTTGCTGTTGAGACACTGACCATTTCTGGATGGGACACGATCGGGGTTAGCGTGCCGTCGAAATCCAGAAAAAAGGCGGGCAAACGGTGGCCAAGCGTTACCTGTATTTCAGAAAACCGGGCCAGGGCAGAAGGGGGCAGGTGAGAGGGAGTTGCCTCGGGTGACTTTAGCTCAACTGGGCTTCCGGATAGGTCTGTACGTTGCTGGTCGTGGTTTGTCATTTTGAAGTCTTTCACCCCAAATTGTTCCTATTGCTCTTGGATCAGGTATGATGGTATAGCATCGGCAGGAAGCTTTCCCCGCGGCGCTAAGAGTACGTTACTCGTCCGTCCGCAGGTGCGTCCGAACGAATGCCATTTAAGTAAGCGAAGTAAGTTGAAAGTGTATGGAGGACGAGATGGGTAACGGTACTACAAGGCTGTATGTCGGCAATCTTTCCTATGGCACCACCAAGGAAACCCTTGAGCAAGCCTTCTCTGGTTACGGAGAGGTTGCGTCTGTCGACATAATCACCGACCGGCAAAGCGGCCGAGCAAAGGGCTTTGCGTTTGTGGAAATGAGCACTCCCGAGGAGGCTGAGGCTGCTAAGCAAGGCTTAAACGGCTCGGAGATTGACGGACGCACGATCAATGTGGACAACGCTCGCACTCAGGCTCATCGGGAGGGCGGCGGTCGCAGCGGTGGACACAGTGGTTATGGAAGCTATGGCGGGAGGTTCGGCGGCCCGCGCAGAGGCGGTCGCACAGGCGGCAGTCGTTGGTAGACCTTTTCGATACTTCGGTCTTGCAGGTGTCAGCGTCCGCGCCTTGCGTGCTTTTGTGCTGGACGGCAGCAAGGGAGGTGTAACGTGCAAAAGGCAAGTGAGGTGATTGGCCGCAGCGTGGTAGCCCGGGAGGGCGGAAAGACCGTCGGTAAGGTCAAGGAGATTGTTCTCAACGAGACCGGGACCCGAGTGCTTGGCTTCGTGGTAGACGAGGGTCTCTTCAAGAGCGATAAGGTGGTTCCTTGGGGGGCAGTTCAGGCCATTGGGCCTGACTCGGTGATAATTACTTCTACCGCGAGTGTGGTGAAGACGGAGGAAGCTCCCGAGATCAAGAGCGTGCTTGACAAGAAGCTGAACGTGCGGGGAACACGGTTGCAGACCACCACCGGGAAGGATCTCGGCAAGATTGACGACTACCAGTTTGATGAAAGTTCTGGAAGCGTCATCGGCTTCGAACTTTCTGGAGGAGTATTCGCGGACGTTTTTAAAGGCAAGAGCTTTCTGCCTACTCCTACCACTCTTGAGCTAGGTCGAGAACTAGCTTTTGTGGGGCCGGAGGCCGAAGCCGCCTTACAAGATTCAAGCGGAAATCCGCGCGAGGGGTCGCAGTAGTCTGGTTAGCAAAGCTGCTTATTTGCAGGTTGAGCTAGTAAGGTGAGTTGGCGGGCCGCCTGTTTCGTGCGAGCTGATTTGTGAGGCTCTGCCGCGAAACAGGCGGCCCGTGCTTTGCCCAGTCAGACGTTGTGCGAGGAGAATGGCGCTTAGGAAGGACAGTAAAACGTACAGACAGGGATAAAACCAGCTGGGGAGAACAGAATTGGCTGGTAGCACGCGCAAGAAGTGGTTTGCGAGGCGAAATAGAGTAAACCCAAGCGCGAAAACTAGGAATGCCGCTCCGTCTGTGCTGCCTAACGGAACTCGTCTACGGAGGAGTCTAGCTAGGAACAGGGCGAACGGGAGAAGAACGACGGCTGCAAGAGCCTCGTATATCTGCGTGGGATGAACGGGTCTGAGAGGTCCGCTTAACCCGGGTAAAGTTGTCTGTCCGCTTGCAAGCTGGCTTGCCCATACTTCGGTCCAGGCTCGGGAACCTGGCGGGTAGGAGACACCCCAAGGCAACGAGGTGGCTCGACCAAAGCAACAACCGTTGAGAAAGCAGCCGATACGCATGAGCATGATGCCTGCAGCCAGGCCGGGTAGTGCCGCGTCAGCCAGTTTCCATATGGGCATTGAGAGTCTGCGAGCTACGAGGATTCCTACTGCGACTGCAGCAACTAGTCCCCCGTACAGGGCAAATCCTCGAAATCGAAGGGCGTAGATCTGGGCCAGATTGGTTGCGTAGTAATTCCAATTAACAGCCAGATCAAGCAAGCGTGCTCCCACAAGGCCAGCAACCAGAGCAAGCCCATACGCAAGCAGTGCCCGTCCCCAGTGTAGTTTTCTCCTGCGGGCGGCAAGCACGGAGATGAGCAGAGCAGCTACCCAAGCAAGTACATAAAAGGTAGCGTACGCGGATAGGGTGACTGTAGTGTCGCCCAGCACAAGGGTGGCCAATATCGGGCGCACCGGACCTCTCCGGTCAGCTAGTCGCAGTATCTGCTGTCTCTCTCAGCCTTACTCGCCAGAAAGCAGCTTTACCAGCAGATTGTATAGCATCTGGGCCACCTCCCCGCGAGTGGCCGGTGCGGTCGTGTTCCAAGAGCTCAAGCCTCCAAGTGGGGCCTGAATGCCGGCGAGCAAGCTATTGTACTCGGCTGTGCGGATGTTCTCGCCATGTGCGGGGCTTGAGTAGTCAAGCTGTCCTCGCCATTCATCTGGGGGAGTTGCCAGCACTGGGGCGCCGGCTCTTACCGCCATGGTGATCACTTGTTGCCGCGTAACTCGCGCCCGGGGGCGGAAAGTGTGATCACTGTAACCAGTGATCAACCCGGTAGCAGCTGCCTTAACCACATAGTAGTAGGGATATAGCTCACCCGGCGGCTGGTTGGCTAGCGTGACGTCTATGAACGGCGATGGGAGCACCTCGCTTATGGACGGAGTGTATGTCTCCGGGCGCCACTGCGCCATTGTCAGAAGAAGCATCTTGGCAAACTGCTGGCGGGTGGTTGGGTCAGCAAGGCCAAACCGGCCATCGCAGTAGCCTTGGATTATGCGCAGAGAGGTTAGAGCGCTGATCGCTGGGGCGTAGGGATGGTTTATGTCGACGTCGCTGAACAGCAAGGAGCCTTCCTGCGGTAAACGAGAGAAGTACAGATTTTTGCCAGCCAGGAAGACCAGCAGGTTATCGGAAAGGTCCGGTTTCTCAGGGTCTTGTCCTTCGATGGTCAGAAGCTGGCTCTTCTCGGTGCCGAGGTTCAAGACAACGATGCCCGGTGGACTATGCTGCTTCCAAGCGACATAGGAGCCTTTGACAGTAGGGGTGAGATTCCCCACGTCGTTGGCCGTGAGTGACGCTCGGGATCCGGTCGATATATCGAAAGTTACGATTTGGTAAGTTGACCATGGATATGCGGAACCCTGCACGGCGTCGCCGCAGGACCAAAACACTAAGCCATTGTCTATGCGGGGGTCTTCGTTGTTTTTACCAGCCACTCCAATGGAGGTGCTGGATTTGGTTGTCAGGTCGTACAGAATGATGTCGGACCTGCCGCCCTCGTCACGGGTGCACACGACGTAGTTTTGCCAGATGTCAGGATTGTGGTACTCAGGGCCGGCAAGCAAGAGTTGCGGCGCGCCGCCTGCCTCCAGGTCGTAGACGTATATTCCCGACGTCCACGGCGCCCCGGCGGCGCGTTTCTCCCATACTACCCTGCCACCGTGTATCCGCGGATTGACATCGCTGCCGTCACCTGGGTCGGTGTTGCGTGTGACTTGAATCGTTGCCCCGCTGTTCACATGGTAAGCGTATACGTCCTGATAGGCGGCACCCGCTCGACTTCCTTGATAGACGACCCAGGATCCATCGATAGAGGGGTTGTAGTAATGCCCGGCTCGACTTGGGGAAATCGCAACATTTGTCTTGGTGGCCAGGTCAAGCAAATATGTGGTGGCATAACCACCCGGGACCAAGCCTGTCCATGCAACCCGGTTATTTCCTGCGGCGATAAAGGTAGGCACTGCGCCCTGTACCGGGGAAGGAATGGCCACTAGATCAAAACCGCAACCGGTCGAAGCGGCAGCGATTTTGATCTCACCTGTCGTTGGCGCTAAGGCGACCTGAGAACTAGAAGAGTCGTGCGCCGTGATGTTGCTCCCAGGATCCGCCAAAGCTGCCGTCCAAGTGAGCAGAACCAAGAGAGTCGTACAAGTCGCCGCAAGAACTGCCCAACCTAGCTTTCTTGTCACCTGGCACCTCCGAGCCCGTTACCTTCCCCCACAAATCGGGGTTCGGGCGCCGTTTACGCGTTTCGCCGTCATACGGTCAAGTCCTGCCCCAACTGCATGGCTTTGACAAATTCAGTCATAAAATCCTTGCGGGTGGCGAGTTCCACATACTCCACTTGGCGCGCCACCCACTCGGCTTCTCGCCGTCTTTCCTGGTTGAGCAGGGCAAACCGCGCTCCATCTCCCGCCGCGTTGCCTACCGAGGACACTCTGTCGAGCGGGCAAGTTGGGAACATACCAATGCGCATGGCGTGTTCAACGTCAATGTAGCTTCCAAAGGCTCCGGCAAGGATCACTCGATCCGGCTTGGGCACACCTAAGGTGCGCAGGAGAATCTCGGCACCCGCGCGAAGAGCTCCTTTGGCTAGCTGCACGGCCCGAATGTCCTTGAGGGACACAGTGATATCTCTGCCCAAAGCTGTCTCATCGGCCCAGGCGATAACAAACTTGTGAGCCCTACCGTTTTCCCTAACCACACGAGGATGGTCCACTTCGGCGACAAAACTCCCATCAGGCCGAATTACTCCTGCTCTTAGCATTTCGCTCACGGCCTCAATTATTCCCGATCCGCAGATGCCCCGGGCGCCAATTTCCCGGGCTTCGTAGTCAGTGTTCCAGCCGTCAAGTCCAATAACCTTGAACTTGACGTCCAGAGTTTGAGGATCAATTCGGATGCGCTCAATCGCTCCGGGGGCTGCACGCATTCCGAATTCCAGATGTGCTCCCTCCAGCGCAGGGCCAGTGGCGCATGAGGTAGACAGCAGGCGGTAGCGATTCCCCAGCACCAACTCGCCATTTGTGCCGATATCGATGATAAGCAGTATCTCGTCTTGGTCGTAAGGGCGTTCGGCAATAAGAACGGCTACGTTATCGGCGCCCACAAAGCCTGCTTCCACCGGAAGAACGTGAAGACGGCAACCCGGGTGAAAGTCCAAACCTATGGAGGAGGCCCTTATGTTCAGGGACCTCTGTACGGCTGGGGCAAAGGGGGCGGCAAGGAGTGGCGCCGGGTCTATACCCATGAACAGGTGGTGCATTGCTGTGTTGCCCACCAAAACCACGTCATAAATGTCGGTGGGGCTTGCCCCAATTCGGCTGGCGGCTTTTCTGGCTAGCGAATTGATCTCAGAAATAACTGCTTGCTGGAGCTCCTTAGCCCCCTGGGGTGTCTGCTTAGCATGTTGCATGCGCGTAATCACGTCATCACCCCACGCTACCTGGGGGTTCATGGCTGATTCGGTGGCAAGGAGGGCGCCCGTACCGAGATCAACAAGGTAAGCTGCAACCGTGGTAGTGCCTACGTCCACAGCCAGGCCGAGGACTTTAGCTGTTTCGCTTGCTGGCAGGACGGCGATTACTTGCTTGTTCTGCCAAACTACAGCGGCAAGCTTCCAGTCTGATCGGCGGGCCAGGGCGGGCAAAGTCTGAACTACCTCGAGGTCACATTCCAAATCTTCGCGGCCATATTCACGCGCGATTGCGGAAAGGAGCCGGTCTGTATCCGCCTGGAGGTCTTCGAGGGTTGGCGGTTGCAGAGTTACTAAAACGGTCCTGACTGCTGGGTCCACCGGCACGGTGCGATCACTTGCTTCCTTGCGCACTACTTGAGTCAATCGGCGGCTCTCTTCCGGCACGTACACCTGAATGTCGCCTCGGACTAAACTCTGGCAGGCCAGCCTCATTCCAGCCCGTATTGCTTCCTGGCCCAGTAGGCGCACTTCTGCTTCAGTTGGGGGTGATACAGAAGTTGTTTCTTCTGCCTGTGACAGCGCTAAAGACTCAACCAGTACCCGGCACTTCCCGCACACGCCTTTTCCGCCGCACACGCTCTCGATTTCGACTCCTAGGTCTCGGGCGATGTCCAGGATCGTCCTATTGTTGGGAAACGTCCCCCTTCTACCCGACGGTTGAAAGACTACCGTGATCTCATTCGCTGCCACTCTTCTTGCCTCTGCTGGTTAGTCTTGGCGATTCTGCACGTCATCAAAATGATTCTGTACGTCATCAAAATACAGTGCAGTCTTGTTAAGCGCTAGTGATGCGAGTGAAAGAAAGGTAAATCGGGCTTTGCTTAAGGGCCAACTCCTTCCAAGACAAGACGAAGTCCGGGCTAGCTCTTCGCTGGAGATGGCCATGTGTATAAACGGTGGCACTGTCGATAGGGACGCTTGGCCAAGGACAAAAACAAATATCGCAGATAGAGTGGGGGCTTACCACTTTGGGCTACAGGCAGACAGGTAGCCTGCCCGCTTGGCCGTTGGGCGGCGGAGCTCGCAGACATGCTTCGGGAGGAGGTTTGTGCTTATGCATTATTCACACACAGGCTCTAATGAGGCTCTTGAAACCCGCAACCGTTCGCGCGATGTAGCGGCACAATCTGGAGTCTGCACGCGTTGCATGGCGGATTGTCAGGGCAACTGTGATGTTTTCAAAGCTTCTTTTAGGGGCCGCGAGGTAATCTACCCGGGTCCTTTCGGGGAAATGACTGCGGGCGCGGACAAGCTTTCCCCGGTCGACTACTCGCACCTTAACATTCTTGGCTACGCCATGGGGGCTAAGGCTATCGATGAAGCCAACCCCAATAAGGCGATTTTTCCTGAGGTTGATACCACAGCCGTTTACGGGCACACCCATCCTGTCCGCATGAAGATGCCGGTGTTCACAGGGGCTCTTGGCTCTACTGATATCGCTCGCAAGTACTGGGAGTCGTTTGCGGTAGGGGCAGCCATCTCAGGCATAACCATTGTGGTGGGGGAGAACGTCTGTGGCATCGATCCGCAGGCTGAGTTCAGCAAAGATGGCCGTGTAAAGCGCTCGCCGGAAATGGAGCGGCGGATCCGCATTTACCGAGAGTGGCAGGAAGACTACGGCGACATCATCGTCCAGCTCAACGTAGAAGACACTGCCTTTGGCGTAGCTGAGTACGTGGTTGAGAAGTTGGGCGTGGAGACCATAGAGCTAAAATGGGGCCAAGGCGCCAAGTGCATTGGCGGTGAGGTCAAGATCCGGGACATTGATCGGGCGATCGAGCTGCAGAAGAGGGGCTATATAGTCACGCCCAATCCAAGCTTGCCCGCTGTGCGCAAGGCTTACGAGGCGGGGGCTATCAAGGAGTTCGAGCGTCATTCTCGGTTGGGCTTTATCGACGAGGAGAACTTCCTGCGCACCGTCGAATACCTTCGTCGCAACTTGGGGGTGAAGAGAGTAACACTTAAGACTGGAGCGTACGGCTATCCGGAACTCGCTCGGGCTATCAAGTGGTCTTCTAAGGCGCGAGTGGATCTGGTGACGATCGATGGTTCCGGGGGCGGCACGGGCATGAGCCCCTGGCGTATGATGGAGGAGTGGGGAGTTCCCACCTTCTATTTGCAATGCATGGCCTATGAGTGCGCCAAGAGACTGGCTACTAGAGGCGAGTGGGTTCCGGATCTGGCGATGGCTGGCGGCTTCTCCACCGAGGATCATATTTTCAAGGTTCTGGCGATGGGCTCGCCCTACTTCAAGGCAGTCTGCATGGGGCGTGCTCTTATGATTCCCGGCTTTGTGGGAACCAACATTGAGGGCGTGGTGGGCAGTGGAGCTCGCCAAGGTTTATGGAAGGAGCTTCCGTCTTCGGTCAAGAAGTTTGGCCAGACGCCGGAGGAGATTTTTGTCACCTACTCGACTCTCAAAGACAAGTATGGTTCTCGCATGGACAAGATGCCTCTGGGGGCGGTGGCCATCTACACCTTCATAGACAAGCTTCGTACTGGGCTCACGCAGTTCATGGCGGGAGCAAGGAGCTTCCGACTCGACACCATAAGCCGCAAGGACTTGATAGCTCTCACCGAAGATGCGGCAAAGATATCGGGCATCCAGTATGTGATGGACGCCTATAAGGAAGAGGCAGAGCGGATCCTGGATAGCTGAGCTGCTCGTCTGAGAGCGGGTATTGGATGGGGGCGGCGCAGCTGGGGGCCGGAGGCCCCAGCTGCGCCGCCCAACTTTCTGTGTTAGCGGCCAAGCAACCCGCAGCGTGCTTTGAGCTGCAGCACGCGAAGAGCCGCCTCATCTAGTCGCTCCCGGGGGAGATCTCCATTTTCGACAGCTTCGACAATCCCGTCGATTATTTGAAGCTGGCGATCAAGCGTTCCTGTCGATATCAGTAAATCGCATCCGGCTAGCAAAGCAGCCACTGCAGTTTCCGCAGGGTTGATGCTATCAGATGAAGCTCGACCTGACCTTTCTTGCCCGGCTCGCGTTCTCCAAGCAGCTCCCGCCATCTCGAGGTCGTCTGCCACGACTAGACCGGCAAAGCCCAGACCAGTCCGCAACACTGTATTGACAACGACTGGGGAAAGGGACGCCGGACGTTCGGGGTCATACGCTTCAGCCACGATGTGAGCCACCATTATTCCCTCGGTTCCAGCCTCCATAGCAGCAAGGAATGGGGGAAAGTGCGTGGTGGCAAACTCAGCCTGGCTTGTGTGAGAGATCACTGTCTGTTTGTGCGTGTCTTCGGATGCGGCTCCATGGCCAGGAAAGTGTTTCGCAACCGTAACTAGCCCACCCTTTCGGTATCCCTCTGTCACGGCTCGTACGAAACGTGCGACCACGGTTGGATCGCCGCTGTATGTTCTTAAGTACAAGAAAGACTCCGGGTTGCTGACCACGTCTGCAACGGGGGCAAGGTTTACGTTTATTCCCAAGGAGCATAGGGCCTTGGCGGTCTCTTCAGCCAAGCGGGCTGCTTCAAGGACGGAGTAGTTAGCCCCGACCACTCGGGCTGCAGGCAGGCTGGGAACGCCCTCGCGGATGCGCGCAACCGGACCCCCTTCCTGATCGACTGCAATCAGCAGGCCAACGCCCGTCGTATGCCCCGCTACAGCCTGGGCGTCACCGATGAGTGTCTTTAGTTGCTGGAGGTCGGTGATATTGGCTTCGAGCAAAAGGAGACCTCCGGGAGGGCCGGCGCCAAGCAGTCGCGCGAGGTAAGGATCCAGCGAGGTCCCGGAGAAAGTAGCGAGGAGCACTTGGGCTGCCTCTTGCTGTAAGCTGAGACTGGCGAGTGTCTGGCGTGCGACGCTAGGGGTTGTGGTGCTGACGCTGTCAACGTCGAGCGTTTTCTCATTGGCGGCCGTTGTTTCAGGTGTGGCTACTTGGGCTGTTTTGCTAGTAGTAGCTGCTTGGGCTGTCATGTCAGTGGGGTCATACTCAACGCTCACTGATGGATTAACCGAATCCGAAAAGGATTGCGCGGAGGAACCTGGCAAACGGCTGGGACCGGATGGCGAATAAGAGCTTTCACAGCCGATCTCCGTCATCGAGACGAGAACGAAGGCAATCGCAAACCCGGTGATCCATATGCACAGTCCAGCAGGGCATGTGGAGAAGGCAGCAGGGCATTTGAGCAAGGTGCGACGTCTCACTTGCTGACGGAGCATCTCTAACAACCCTCTTCAAGTGTTTCCAGTAGACGCAGGCCGAGCACGGCAAGGGACCCAACGACCACTACCCCGCCAGTAATAAGAATCCCCAAGCTCAGACTTGCCGCTTCACCAAGGTACCCGAGTCCTAGAGGCAGTAAGCCACCGCCCAGTACAAACCCGAGTGGAGGCCCAAAGGCATTAGCCAGGCTGCGGTACGTTGGCTGAACTGTGCGGGAAAGAGCAGCAAACGCAGGCGGGAAGAAACAGACAGCGAGCGCGGCCATGAGCACAACAGCAAAGATGAGGGGGATTCCCGATAACAGGCTAACTCCCATCATGGCTAAGCCGGTGAGCGGAAGGAAAATGCCGATGGTCCGCTTTTCGCCCAAGCGAGCCGTAACCCACCCCGACAGAAACACGGTCACGAGTGGAGCTATGTTGGCAAGACCTAGCAAAGCGCTCGCGTTCTGGGCGCTCATTTCTCTTTCTCCGGTCAGATAAAGGGAAAGCATGCTGTAAACACCTACTTGCGCTCCCATGCCGAGGGCAAAGAGAAAGACCATGAGCCAGAAGGACCGGGTGCGGAGCACCGGTTGGAGCGTCTTGGGGCTGGCAGCTTCTCCCGGGAATGCTCCCACTCCCCCTACTTGCCCGGTGGCGAGGAAGAAGGCAAGTCCCAGTCCTGCCGCAAGCGCAGCTACAACAAGCAGGGTGACATCCCAATGGGACCACCTAAGAACGGCGGCAGCCACGAGGGGGCCAACGACTAGGCTAGCGGGAGGAGCAAGCTGCTGGATGGACAAGGCTTTGCCCCAGTCTTCCACTCTGACCGTTGCGGTGAGCGTTGCGATGGACGAAGGGCTGTGAATGCCGGTCATCATTCCTAAGAAAACGAACAGTATCTGCAGAGCCAAGACCGACCGAACAAAGTAGACGGCAAACAGGGCGACGGCTATCCCGAAAACAGAGAGTAGTAGGGAGCCGCGGTGGTTGATCCGGCTTGAAATAAGGCCGGCTGCTGCCGAGCCTACTACTGACCCCACAGCGGCGAGCAAGAACAGAGAACCTGCTTGCCCACTCGTGAGCCCAATTTCCTCTGCAATGGCGGGAAAGAGGGGCGGAAAAACAAAGCGGGCAAGAAAGGTAAGCAAGAAAAGCCCCGTCAGAAACAGCGTCGTTCCTAAGACGTTTCGAAGCGGTTGAGGCGTCGGGCATTGCTTTGCCATGGTCCCACTTCCTTCAAAGTGGCGCAATTCAAAGCGACGCGAGTTTACCTAAGTGTAAATGTCTCTGCGCTGGAAAGCTATTCCCGCTGCCGCGACGAGAAAGCAGAAAGCAAGCAGCATCGCCAGGGTTGATGTCCAAGGAAAGTCGCCTCTTATGGGGTGGCCGAGATGGTAAAGGAGCGACAAGACGCGTGCCTTTTCCATGGTCTTGGAGACCTGAGAAAGAGCTTGGATCACATACATGGCAATGAGCAATACAGCTGGAATAGCGATTGCCACTGAGCTTCTCCGCATAATCGCAGAGAGAACAAGGGCCAGCGAACCAAAAACCAGACAGAGCGGCCACACGGCCACCATGGCCATCGCCAGCCGCCCAGGGCCGAGTTCAACCCCGACTATGGGAACAGCGAGGTACGTGAGCAGGTAGGTAACTGCCAGAACAACTGCGGTTGACACTGCCATGGCAAGCGCTGAGGCGGCCACGAGATGCCATCTAGGAACGGGGTTGCTAAGCAGAAGGTCCATGGCTTTGCGCTCTTCGCGGCCTGCAATAGCTCGCGCTCCTGCAATGATTACCATGAAGGGGAGAGCCACAGGTAGCAGCATGCTAAGAAATTCCATTTCCAGCCAGTTTTCGACGCTGATTGGCCCCTGTAGCTCACCCAGAAACCGACGCATGCTTTCGGGGGCCTGCTTCATGTAGTCCTCTATGAAGGTACTCATGCTGGGGTAAAGCGCTACATAGAGGATGCCAAGCGCTCCTAAAGCTACGCCCCAAATGAACACCGAGCGCCAGCGGCCAGAAAGCTCTTGAGCTACGAGAGTCCAGAGAGATCGGCTGTACATGCGCTTGCGGCTCACGGGCACCATCATGACCCCGATTCGTAGTACTGTAGGAAAATCTCATCAAGAGTGGGGCGCTCTACTTTGAGGTCGAGTACGGTGTATCGAGCGGCCACTTTCACTACGGAGTCTATGCCGTCGTCGAGGCATAACCTTAGTGTGTTTCCCTCGCTCTCAACGTGCGTCACGCCGCTGATTTGGGCGAAGTCGGCCGCTCTTACAGGTTGGGCGAACACCAGTGTTACCCGGCGCCTCTGTTTCTCCCGCAAGCTCTCGGTTGTCTCTACTGCGACAAGACGGCCTTCCTTTACTATCCCCACCCGATCGCAGATTTTCTGCACCTCGCTTAGTATGTGTGAAGACAAGAACACGGTTCTTCCCTCGTCCTGCGACTCGCGCAGAGTGGCTAGGACGGCCTCCTGTACAAGAGGGTCAAGTCCCGTAGTTGGTTCATCTAGAATGAGAAGCTTGGGGCGGTGAAACAGCGCCTGAAGCAGGCCAATTTTCTGGCGGTTTCCACGACTAAGTCGCCCCATGGGAACATCAAGGTCTACTTCAAAGCGTGAGGCAAGCGCAGCCGCATCTCCCAAATTCTCCATTTGTCTAAGCCTGGCAAATCGCCAAAGGAGTTCCCGTCCGGTCATGCGGGGGTCAAGGGAAAACTCGCCCGGGAGATAGCCAACCTCCTTCCGCATCTCCACATTTTGGCGCCGAGTATCGAAGCCCAAGACCCACGCTTGCCCGCTTGTTGGTCTTATGAAATCCAGGAGGATGCGAATAGTGGTTGTTTTGCCCGCTCCATTGGGACCGATGAAGCCGAATATCTCGCCAGCGGCGACTTCAAGATCAAGGTCTACGATGCCTGTTCGGGTGCCGTAGAACTTAGTCAGGTGCTCTGTTGCAATTGCGGCTTGGGTCACGGGTTGGGACTCTCGTCCGGCAGGAGGGGACGGAAGTAGAGGTTGTACTGCTTGTCTTTCCATTGCCACACAGTGATCTGAGTGGCTTGGGAGAGAAGGGGACGCAGTTTCGCCAGGTCTTCACCCTGCAGTGCAAACTCGCGGAATCCTTGTGGGTCATCGGTAGGTTTACCCAATACGCCGGGGTCGTTAAGCGGCCAGTCGAGCAAGTCAGGTTGCACTTCTGCGTCGGCCCATGCCTCCGGGTCAAATGGGGCAGCGTATACCCGTAGGGCGGTGAACTCGTAGGGAGACCACACGATAGGTTCTGCGGTAAACGCCGAAAGGTCCGAGAGTTTAGCCACGAAATCATCGACTGCTGCTCTAGCCCGCTGTTGCTCTTTGGTCAGTCCGCTAGCTCCCTCCTCCATACCCAGGGCGTAAATGGAGCTTTGGTACCTGCTGCCGCCGGCGTTAATGTCAATCACAGTGTTAGCCAGATCAGTGATATTTGGCCGCCCATAGTCCACGTCGTTAGCAAATAGGCCTACTCGTTGGGCCTCACGCAGAATTGCTTGCACGATCTCTTCGGAAATCTGAGCAGCCTGGAGGTTGGGAAGCGCCGGTCCCGGATAGATAAGCACTATGGGGCCTGTCACTATAACAGTTCCATCCCCGTAAAGGGAGAAAGTCGGGACCCTAGTAAGCCTGACCTGCACTGGCACAAATCCTTCCGACAGGGATATGCGCATCACGAGCTGGGTGGGATCTGTCGGGTGGGAGATAGGAGGCAGGGTCGAGCTAGTGGACGAGGTCTCGATGGGAGGGGCTGTGGTTGTGTCTTCGCCATCTTGTCCCCCGAGGCCAGCTCCACAAGAGGTACTAAGCATTGCGGTTCCAAGTAACAAGAACGTCGAAACCAGAACAACAGCAAGTCTACGGTTGTGAGCGCTCATGGCTCTTCTCCTCGTGCGTGCCGCGGCAAATTCTTCCAGCGCCTGTACGAAACATACCATGATTATTCTTTCCACGTACTGGGAAACCCTACAGTATCCGAGTGTTCTCTCTACCGCCGTGTCAACTACGTGCCAAAAGGTTTGGGGGGGAAGATGGCCGAGCTGACCGACCAACTGAAGGATTTCGGAATCTTTGCTGAGCTAGATCCAGAGCAGATCAAGCGTGTGGCAAGTATCTCTTGCGTCCGAGAGTACCCCGTAGGAACTCAGCTTACCGGTGAGGGTCAACACGCAGACTTCCTTTACTTGATTTTGGCTGGGAAAGCGACGGTGAAGGTGCGACATCCTGATGGGGGGACGGGAGTACTTGACGAGGTCGGACCAGGGGACGAGCTTGGCTGGTCTGTCATTACCCCTCCGTACCGCTATACGGCGACGTCTGAGGTTACAGAGCCCGTACGGGCCATTGTAATCAAGGGTTCAGATTTGCGCGCGCTTGCGGAGCAAGATCATCGTCTTGGGTATCTGGTTTCTCAGGGAGCTTTGAAAATAGTGGCGCGCCGATACGGCCGTGCCATTGGCAGCTACGAGGATCTGCGCGCCAAGGATCTGCGAGCTTTTGGAGGACAAGAGAGGGTTATTTGGGACAACGGAAAGGTAAGGCTTACCACAGAGGCGGTTCTGTTCGAGGCCGACACTGATACGCCCGACGTCATTCCTTTGGAGGCGGTTCATGAAGTAGAAGTGCAAGAGGAGCGTCTTGTGCTACGGGCGGCTGGGGGTGATGTGTGCTCACCCCCTGTGGAGCATGTGCAAGAGCTAGCTTCGCTGGTAAGGGATGAGGTGAGGCGGATTCGCCTAGCTTACAGACGTGTGGGGAGTTAGCGTCATGAAGGGAATGTTCGGTCATGGCTGCTCGTTCGAGCAATGACCGGCTGGGTGAAAGGAGGATGCGATGGTGGATGTTCCTCTTAGCCTGCAAGAAATAGAACTCATCCGTTTTGTCATGGAGCGATACCGAAAGGCCATGCTCTTTGAACTTGCGCACACCGACTCCCGGGAGCTTAAGAAGCATCTCCTAGAGAGAGAGGAAATGCTGGAAGCCCTCGTGCAAAAGCTTGACGCTTTTGCGGGGCTACCGGATACAATTGACGCATGATTGTTCTTAAGCGACCTCTTGGCCGTACTGGGGAATCGGTTTCCGTACTCGGCTTTGGATTAATGAGATTGCCCGTTATCGACGGCCGCATGGACCAGATTGACGTCCAGGCGGCCGGCGACATGTTGCGATACGCGATCGACCACGGAGTTAACTACTTTGATACCGCCTACCCCTATCACGCCGGCTCGCCTGACGGCCCCGGCGCAAGCGAGTCGTTTCTGGGCCAGGTGTTGTCTCAAGGAGACTACCGTCAGCGAGTGCTAGTTGCCACTAAGTTGCCGGGTTGGCTGGTTAACTCCCGTGCCGACATGGACAGGATCCTGGAAGGGCAGCTTGAAAGGCTGCAGAGTGATTATGTTGACTGCTACTTGTTGCACGGCATCGACGCTTCCATGTGGAAGAAGCTCTACGATCTTGACGTGCTTGGGTTTCTCGATGCAGCCAAGGGCGACGGACGCATACGCTTCGCCGGCTTTTCCTATCACGACGCTGCCGAACATTTCGCGCCTATTGTTGATGCGTACGAATGGGACTTTTGTCAAATCCAATACAACTACATGGATATCGACTTTCAGGCTGGCGAGGCCGGCCTTGCTTACGCCGCGGAGAAAGGCTTGGGTATAGTGATAATGGAGCCTCTCAAAGGTGGTCGTCTCGCTAGAAATCCTCCTGCAGCCGTCCAGGCTGTATGGGACTCGGCGCCGGTTAAGCGTACCCCGGTAGAGTGGGCACTACGGTTTCTCTGGGATGACCCGCGCATAAGCGTGGTGCTAAGTGGCATGTCCACCATGGATCAGGTGGTGGAAAACGTGAGATATGCGGAAGAGGGTTTCCCAAATTCGCTTAGTGTGGAAGAAAAAGAGCTTATCGCGCGTGCGCGGGAACTGTACCGGCAGCGGACTTTGGTTGACTGCACAGGGTGTCGCTACTGCATGCCTTGCCCCCAGGGCATTGAAATCCCCCTGGTCTTTAGGATCTTCAACGACTCGGCGTTGTACGAGTCTTTAGACAACGAGCGCTTTGAGTACAGGTTGTCTGTACTGTTGGGACGAACGGCGGCCGCGACCAGCTGTGTTGAATGTGGTCAGTGTGAAGCTGCCTGTCCGCAGAAACTGGCTGTAGTTAAGGAACTAGCCCGGGCTGCCGAGGCGCTTGAAGTAGAGCCGCTTGAGACGCCCGCTCAGCTTGCTTCCGAAGGAGCGCAGTGAGCATTCCTCCCAGCTCCGACGACGCACGGCCGCCTTTAACCGTGGTTAGGGCTCAGAATCTGAGCCGGATGTGTCTGGTGTGCGGCGTTCAGAATCCTTTTGGACTCAAGGGGCGATTCTTTGCCACTGACTCAGGCCAGCTTGTTGGAGTATTCCATCCGCAAGAAGAGCATCAAGGTTATCCTGGGCGTCTTCATGGGGGCGTTATTAGCGCCATTCTCGACGAGACGATCGGGCGAGCTATAAATCTGGCCGGTGAAGATACTTGGGGTGTGACTCTCGAGTTTAGGGTCAAGTTTCGGCGCCCTGTGCCCCTGGATCGGCCGGTCACGGCTGTGGCTTGGATCACTCAGGACCGCGGGCGTGTCTATGAGGGGGAGGGCGAGCTAGTGCTTGAGGATGGCCAGATTGCCGCCAGTGGGTCGGGTCGGTATTTGAAGATGCCTCTCGAACAGATAACTACGCCCGAGTTTCTAGAACAAGAGTGGTTTGGTGATACGGGTCCGTTGCCCTCTGAGATAAGACTGGGGAAAGTCGTGCCGGACAAGTAAAGCGGCGAACGGTGCGATAAACGGCCAGCAGGTTCCATACGGCGGGGGAACGATAAGGGTAACGGTAAAGCTAAGGGGGCGGAAAAGCTAAAGGAGCGGGAAAGCTAAGGGGGCGCAGGCCCAAAAGGGCCTGCGCCCCCTTAGTCCATCGGCCTGACGTCACACCGACTACGCGGGGGCGCTATCCGTAGGCTACACCATGACGATAGGGACTTACTGACCGGGCTCAAGCACTCGGCCTAGAAACAGGAGAGCTCCTGTCCCCCGATCCCGGAGAGCGAAGATGAACGGCCGGTCGATTACTAGCTCCACCAGGTCAATGGGCATGGCTGTTTTTCCGATGACTACAGCGGTAGCGGCTGCGGCCTCGGTTCCTTCCTCATCTACGGCGATGTATGCTTCGTGCACGATGTCAGTGATATAGAGCTCCTCTTCTTTGGTCATCTTGGAGAAATCAGCTAGACCGGGCTCAAAGGGGGTTTTCATCCCCAGAGTACGGAAGGCCTCATCCAGGTCGGCCTGCGTTCGCATTGTGAATTTAGGGACGGTCAAAGCCACCTCCCGAGGAGATGAGAGAGCGGCAAATACCTCACTAAGCAGTCCAGTTTGCAACTGCTTTTCGACCTCCGGGAATCGCCCCTGGTCAGGAACCAGCAATACCATTGCAAGCTGATCACCAGCGTAGGGAAGTTCCACTGCTTGCCATCCGTCTGCCGCAGCGTACGGGAAGGAGGCCGTTTGATTCATCATGGGGACAGTAGTGGTCGTACCGTCAAGCTTCGTGAACTGCCCGTCATGGGTTAGGTCAGGGTTAAACTGCGAAGCCCAGGTAGCATCAAGGTAGATCGCGTTTACCAAGACCAGTCTGGTGAGGACGTCTATTACGCCCTTAGGGATCAGCTCTGGGATCTTCTTTTCGGTTTCTTTGGCTACCCAGGCATTGATGGCTTGGCGTGCTTCCTCGGGAGCGTTGGCAAAGTCAACTAGACGCATTCCGGCTCCGTACTGAGCGGCAAGAAGATCAAGAAATGAAGGTTCGAAGGGTAGGTCTTTTTGTCCCCACAGGCTGTTAGCCGTTCGGAGAAGCACGCCCTCTTTCTTGCCTTCGGGGTTGGTCCTTTCCCAGTTGCGCGTCTTAAGTTCTTGGTCAAGAGCGTTAAAGGCTGCATGGAGAGAGTCGCCGGTCAGCTTAAAATGCAAATACTTAGCCATTTCCTCGGCAGTAGTGCCAGCGGCCCCGGCATAGGTCATGGCAAGAGCGGTAGAGATACTGGCCGGCGAAAGCACAAGGTTCGCGGTATCGGGTTGGGAGGCTAGAACTTGGTAAAGGTCTAGACCCACTAGCAGCATGCTGTCGACCGCAGCGGAGACGTCTTCCTTGGGAGCACTCGGAGCAAGTCGGGAAACATCCGACATGGCCAGCAGGTAGCCATCCTCGGACACGGTTGTTACCGGACTTGCAGTCTCTTCGGTAGGCTTTGTGGTCTCGGTGGTTTGGCTGGCGGAGTCAGTGGCCTTGCCGCAGCCAACAGCCACTGCAGCAAGTATCGCGACAATGAGCGCTAGGATTAGCGCTCCGGACAGCGAGAAGCGTGCGTTTGGATTCTTCACCAGATCATGCAAGCGAATTCGTGGCCTTCTCATCTTGAACCCCCTCTCATTCTTGCGCGTAATGTGTGACGCAGAATAGCCGACTGTGGTTCCAAAGAAGGATCAAGACTAATTAGATGAGGGCATGAGAAACGACGGACTTCACTCAGTGCGGGGATCTTAGCAGTCGATCTTAGCAGTCGGCGGGGGCGGCCCGGCTTAAGCCGGGCCGCCCCCGCAATCTCTCCCAAGCCATCAATTGAGTGTTCGTCTTAGGGTCTTTGCTCCATTGCAGGTATAAGCTCCATGAAGGGACCGAGCAACTGCTCGGGATTTTCACTCAGGGTCTTTTGAAGCTCGGCAAAAGAAAGCGCCGAGGCCGGGGCTTGGACCTTTATGGGTTCGTTGTATCTATCGAGGCTGACTGTAGCTTCCAAGGTAACGGAGTTTAGACCCTCTGTTTGTTCTTCGGTCAGCGGAACCAACTTGGCACTGACCGTAAGTTTGCGTAGAGCTTGACCATTCTTCTCCACCCAGAATTCGATCCCGGCGCTGCGCATGATCTGAGTGGCCTGCGACTCAAGTTTCTTGATTTCCTCGGCACTTGGGATCAGGTCTTTGTCGAAACCTTTGGCGCCCGCCTGCGGTGGAAGAAGTAGCTGCATCAGTTCTTGACTTTCCAAGAGGCCCGCTAGATCTGCCACTATTTTGGCGGGGTCGGGGGTTCCGACCAGGTGATAGGTGCTAACTCCACCCAGCTTTTCTTCCCCTTCCAAACGAAGGTCCTTGAACCAACTAACTGGATCAAATCCCAGCTCCTCGAGCAGCTTCCTTATCTGCTCCATTTTTTGCTCGTCGTAAGGAAACTCGGCTGCCTGCTTCAGAAGTTCTGTTGGCACTTCATACCACTGCTTCCCAAGCTCAAGCCAAGCTTTGCCACCAGCCAATTTGGCTCCCACTGACACGGTTTTTCCGGCCGCGCTGAAATTGACCTGGTAGTCAGCATTTTGTTCTTTACCGGTCAGAGCAAAGGTTCCAGAAATCTCGACAGGCTCGGCAAGAAACTCGAGGGCTTCTGGGGGAGCTTGAGCTTCATCCAACTCTACCGTGAGCACTACCTCGAACTTCCCTGATAGAGATTCAATAGTCTTGGTTGCTTCAAACGCCCTATTGAGTAGGGCTTGAGGAGAGCCGTCTCCGGTAGCTGCTGATTGAGAGTCGCCGCAGCTCACAGCCGAAACTGCAAGCAAAGCTGCAGCTGTCAAGACCACCAGAGCCCGTATGATCCGAACTGCTTTGCTGCACATGGCTGCTCCTTTCCTCTGTCTTTCTCATACTATCCGAAAAGGAGCGTCTCTGCTCCACAAGGCGAGCAGATCAAGCGCTTGCCGATTTTGCTCTTGTTATGGCAGCTTCAATATCTCCCGGGGTCTTAGGAATCTCGGCTGTGAGAACCTGACGGCCTTGGTCGGTGACTAGTACGTCGTCCTCAATACGAATGCCAATTCCCCGGTCCTCCAAATAGATGCCTGGTTCTATAGTCAAGACCATCCCTGGGACAAGCGGGCCGTCCGGCGTGACGTCGTGGACATCGATGCCAAGCTGATGTCCGATTCCGTGGAAGAAAAAGTCCTCGTAACCAGCCGCCTTTATCACCTCAAGAGCTTGGCCTTGAATTTCCCGTAGCGTTGCTCCCGGGCGTACTGCCTCTATGGCAGCTTGATTAGCCTCTAAGACTATGTCGTAGATGTGCTGCTGTTCGCCCGAGAAATGCCCCTGCACAGGGACAGTTCTTGTCACATCAGCGGCGTAGCCGTGAACAGCGGCCCCGCAGTCGATGACTACCAGGTCGGTGCTCTCTAAGACCCTGTCCAAACGACGGTGATGAAGAACCGTGGAGTTAGGCCCGGCGGCCACTATTGGCAGGAATGCCGGCTCTGCCCCGTGCTTGCGGAAGGTTTCTAGAAGAACATCTGCCAGGTCTTTCTCAGTTACGCCTGGGTGGACGTATGCCAAAACTGCATCGAGCGCGTGCCTCGTGACTGATACCGCGTGGGCGATCAAAGCCAATTCGGCGGGAGATTTAGTCGCGCGCATGCGGGGCAACAACTGTGTTTGGTCCTCGATACCTACACCTGGCACGTGGTCGCAGACCTTTCTAAAAATCTCCAGGTCCGGCGAGACGGGGCCATTGTAAGGAGTGAAGGGGTGAAGACAGGCGAGCCTCTTCGTTTTTCTTGCAGCATCAGTAAGTCGAGCTGGCAACGATGTTATGCGAGCCAAGCTAGAGAAGCCGGTTTTTGCCTTGAGGGAGGAATCAAGGAAATCGCGCGGCCCGTCCCATCGCTCCGCTTCCGGGTCCCGGGGGGCGAGAAACAGGGTAATGCGACGGTCACGGTCTTCTGCACTTGGGTCAAAAAGAATTGCGGCGCCGCTCTCATAGTCAAGTCCGGTTAGGTACCAGAAAAGACGGTTGGTCTTCCACCGAACAACCAGAGAGTCGTCACCAGGGTCGGTTCCTGCGAATACAACGGCAGCCGCTCCGTCAAGCGCTTCCAGAACCTGCTCGCGTCGAACACGATACTCCTCTAAGGAGATGGGAGGCGGCGGGACTTGGCTCTCGGTTGCGAATGTTTGCGCGTCCATGAACGTCATGTTAACACGTCCGCATACAGCCAAATGACTCGTCCATGACGATCTCAGCCGCCCTACAGGAAAGCTCACTCTCTGTCAGGCGTCCCTAAGAAGGTCGCTTGCGGGCCAGAATCCTTGACCTAACAGATGCGTTCGCGTAAAACTCGAAGCTGTACGGCAGCTCTCTTGGGCAAAATGATGCTCAAGAACCGGGTGAAAACGCCTGAAGAGCATGGGGGTGTCACGGTCGTGGCTATGCGGCAGGTAATCCGTGGATCGAGCCTAATGGGAAGTGGCGACTCCGGTCCCCCCGCCCTGGTAGACGTCAAAGACGGCCGCATAACCCGCATCCGCCCCTTACGCTACGACCTTAAGTACGATCCCAGGGACTTTAACCTGTGGAAGATAGAAGCCCGGGGCAAAACCTTTACCCCTCCCTTGCGCGCTCCTCTAGGCCCCATCGGCCTAGCCTACAAAAAGCGCGTCTACTCCAAGAACCGAGTCTTATATCCCCTAAAGCGCATAGACTGGGATCCCCAAGGTCCTCCCGGCTCTACCGGCCAAGGCGGCAGAAACACGCAAAACCGCGGGCAAAGCAAGTATGTGCGCATAAGCTGGGATGAAGCGGCAGAGATAGTAGCCAAAGAGCTTCTTAGAGTGCGGGATACCT